>CAJQNQ010000044.1 GCA_905479725.1 uncultured Paracoccaceae bacterium
GCTCTTCCGATCTCGGCATATTTGTCTGCCTCAGCCGCCGCCTCTTCGCGTTTGTACAATCCCCACGCGCCCTTAAGGAACATCGCAGACAAAACAACAGACAGGGCAAAATAAATCGGTCCACCAATCGACGTGAACGCCAATCCAATGCAAAACGGCGTCAACAAAATGGTGTAAATCATTATCTGATTGCGCGTCGCGCGTCGCCCGTGGGTTACGGTCAACATCGGAACACCTGCTTTGGTGTAATCATCATTCATAAACAGCGCCAGCGCCCAGAAATGGGGCGGCGTCCACATGAAGGTCAGCGCGAACATCAAGACGGCTTCCAGGCTGATGCTGCCGGTTGCAGCCACCCAGCCGATCATCGGCGGGAACGCCCCTGCGGCGCCGCCGATCACGATGTTCTGCGGCGTCGAGCGCTTCAGCCACATCGTGTAGATCACGGCGTAGAAGAATATGGTGAAGGCCAGCAGCCCGCCCGCCAGAAGATTGGTCGCCAGCGCCAGCATCGCGACCGAAATCCCCGACAGCGCCACGCCCAGGCCCAGGGCTTCGCCGGCGTCAACCGCACCCGACGGCACCGGACGCTTCGCGGTGCGCTTCATCAAGCGGTCGATATCGGCATCCCACCACATGTTCAGCGCGCCGGACGCCCCGGCGCCGAGCGCGATGAAGATGATCGCGGCCAGGGCCTCGATCGGGTGCAGTTGCACCGGCGCAACCAACAGCCCGGCAAGGGCCGTGAACACGACGAGCGACATCACGCGCGGCTTCAGAAGCTGCACATAATCGCGAAACCCGGCTTCGCCGGTCCGGTCATGATGGTTCATGTCAGCCTGAATGTCGCTCATATCGCCCTCGCAAAGCCCGTAACGGGATTGGGAACTGGATCCGGTGGCGCCGCGGGAACGTTCCTGCGGCCCGCCGGTCATGCCATCACTCGCTTGCGGCCAGTTGAACACTCGCATCGTAACCCGGAGCCGCGGCAAGGTTCGTGCCACCTTGCTCTTGCAGCCAGGCAACATAGTCTTCCGGCGGCACGGCACGAACCACGATGGGCATGTAGGAATGGCCCTGACCACACAATTCCGAGCATTGACCGAAATAGATGCCCGGCTCATCGACGTTGAACCAAAGCTGCGCCAGACGGCCCGGCACGGCATCCTGCTTCACGCCGAAGGCCGGTATCGTCCAGGCATGAATCACGTCGCCACCGGTCACTTGCATCACGATATTCTGGCCGACGGGCACAACAACCTGTGTGTCGGTGGCCAGCAGATACTGGCGATCCTCATACCCATACGCGGCCAGTTCTTCACGCGGCAGCATGTAGCTGTCGAAGCTGACTTCGTGATCGACATATTCGTAGCCCCAATACCACTGATACCCGGTCACCTTGATGGTGACATCGGCCTCCGGCATGATCTGCTGGCGAAACAGCGCGGGAACGGTCACCGAGCCGATGGCAATCAGAATGAAGATCGGCAGGATCGTCCACGCCACTTCCAGCGGCGAATTGTGCGAAAACCGGGCCGGTGTCGGGTTGGCGCGACGATTGTGGAACACGATCACCCACAGCAACAGAACAGCGACAAAGATCGTGATGGCCGTGATCAGGATCAACAGCATGTTGTCGATCCAGAAGGCTTCGGCCGCCAGCGATGTCGCCGGTTCCTGAGTGCCGATCCCGCCAGGCGAAGGTTCACCGCGGAAGGGCACCTCCTGCGCCAGTGCCTGACCAGTGCCCGCCATCGACATCGCCAATGCGCCGAAACCGGCTGACTGGCGGGTGAGGTCCTTGAAAAGATGCATCCTATGTTCCCGTTCTTTATGCGGCTCTTCGACCGTTATTCATCCCGCCTACGCGGACTGCGTGCGGCCGGCCTGCGCCGGGCACGACCCCAAATGGACGGTTTCCCTCTCTTCTAAAATCATATTAGCATCTTCATAACAACCCAAACCAATGCGTCAACTCGCCACCCTTTGATATAAGTCAAAGACATGCGGGCAGACTGCGAAAGGAATTTCATGTCCGCAATCGCCCAAGCAGTGACCGAGGTCGACAGGTTCGACCCGTTCCAGACCATGATCGACCGGGACGCCGCGTTGTCGATCCTTCGGGGCGCCGTTTTCGGGGCCGATGACGGCGAATTGTTCCTCGAGCGGCGGCGATCCGAATCACTGGTGCTGGATGACGGGCGGATCCGCTCGGCCGGCTATGATTCGGGCGAGGGATTTGGCCTGCGCGCGGTGCGCGGTGACGTGGCGGGCTATGCGCATTCGACCCAGATCACCGAGGCGGCGATGAAGCGCGCAGCCAGAACCGCGCGGCTGGCCGTCGGCGCGGGTGGCGGGGTCATGGCGCCACCGCCGCCAGGCACCAACCGCGCGCTCTATGCCGAAATCGACCCGATCGCGGATGCCGGCTTTGCCGCGAAGATCGAAACCATGCGCCAGATCGACGACTATGTGCGGGCGCTGGACCCGCGTGTCGTGCAGGTCACGGCGTCGCTGGCCGCATCGGTTCAGGAGATCGCCATCCTGCGCCCGGAAGGCGGGCTGGTCACCGATCTGCGCCCGATGGCGCGTCTGTCGATCGCCGTGATCGTCGAGCAGGATGGCCGGCGCGAATCAGGTCATTTCGGCGGTGGCGGGCGAATCGGCCTGTCCGGCCTGATGGACCCCGAACACTGGCAGCCCGTCGCGCAGGAGGCGTTGCGCGTAGCCAGTGTGAACCTGAACGCCCAGCCCGCTCCGGCCGGGTCGCTGGATGTCGTGCTGGGCCCCGGCTGGCCCGGCATTCTGCTGCACGAGGCCGTCGGGCACGGGCTGGAGGGCGATTTCAACCGCAAGAAAACCTCGGCCTTCGCCGGGCTTCTGGGCAAACAGGTGGCGACGCGCGGCGTGACGGTTCTGGATGACGGCACGCTCCCCGACAGGCGCGGTTCGATCACCGTCGACGACGAGGGCACACCGTCGGGCAAGAACACGCTGATCGAGGATGGCATCCTGGTCGGCTACATGCAGGACCGGCAGAATGCGCGGCTGATGAATGTCGCGGCTACCGGGAATGGACGGCGCGAAAGCTATGCCCATGCGCCGATGCCACGCATGACCAATACCTACATGCTGGGCGGGCAGGAGGATCCCAAAGATCTGGTCGCCGGAATGAAGGACGGCATCTGGGCGGTCGGATTCGGCGGCGGGCAGGTGGATATCACATCCGGCAAATTCGTGTTTTCGTGCACCGAAGCCTACCGCGTGCGCAACGGAAAGGTGCAGGAGCCCGTCAAGGGCGCCACGCTGATCGGCGACGGGCCGACCGCGCTGAACAACGTGCGGGGCATTGGCAATGACATGGCCATGGATCCCGGCATCGGCAATTGCGGCAAGGCTGGCCAATGGGTGCCCGTGGGCGTGGGCCAGCCCAGCCTGCTGATCGGCGGATTGACCATCGGCGGCGTGGCCTGACGCCCTGCCATGGCGCCCGTTCGACGCGGGGTGGGACAATCGCTCGCATTTATTTTGTGCCGCCCCTGACTTCTTCACCATGCGTTAACCTTCACAGCGCAATCTCGGACTTGAATGAGGCGAGGTCGCAATGGACGGGATACGTTATTCTTCTCCCACACCCTTCACCCCACCCACCACGGAAGAAGACCGGCTGGCGTGGCTTCGTCTCATTCGCTCTCGGCGCGTCGGTCCCGGCACCTTTCTGCGCCTGATGGCCGAACATGGCAGCGCGCAGGCGGCGCTGGACGCGCTTCCCGCCATCGCCCGGGCTTCGGGCGTGTCCGATTACGCGGCCAGCAGCGCGGATGACGCGCGGCGCGAACTGTCTGCGGGCCGGGCCAAGGGCGCGCGGATGCTCTGTCTGGGTGATCCGGACTATCCCACGGCACTGGCTGCGCTGAACGACCCACCGCCGGTGTTGTGGGTGCAGGGGCAGGCGCGCGCCCTGGAACAACATGCGATTGCCATCGTCGGCGCGCGCAATGCGTCCAGTCTGGGGCAACGAACGGCCCGGAAACTGTCTGAAGGTCTTGGATTTCATGGGTTTACCGTCGTTTCAGGCCTGGCGCGGGGTATCGATACGGCGGCGCATGGCGCGGCGCTGAAATCCGGGACCATCGCTGTCATGGCAGGCGGTGTCGATGTCATCTATCCGCCCGAAAACGCCGCTCTGGCGGCTGCGATCGCCGA
>CAJQNQ010000045.1 GCA_905479725.1 uncultured Paracoccaceae bacterium
GCCGAAGCGGTCATGGCCGCCGCGCAGAACCGGCTGGACGCCGAAGAAGCCAAGCGGCAAAGACTGGCGGCGGGAGAGCTGGGCCTGGACATCTATGACATGCGCCCGAGGCTGGCGCAGAAGGGATTGAAATACCTCTGACCGCCGCGCGGCGTGGCCGGCAAGGCATGAGTATTTATCGGAAAGATGAAGGGGGTAGTCGTGGCGGATCCGGTGATTGACGGTATTGCCTGCCTGTGGATGCGGGGGGGGTCGTCAAAAGGGGCGTATTTTCTGTCGCGCGACCTGCCGAGCGACAGAGCGGCGCGCGATGATCTGTTGCTGCGGGTGTTTGGCAGCCCCGATGCGCGGCAGATAGACGGAATCGGCGGGGCGGATCCGCTGACCTCGAAAGTGGCGATCCTGTCCCCGCCATCGCGCCCGGACGCGGATGTTGATTACCTGTTCCTTCAGGTCTTCGTCGATCAGCCGCTGGTCAGTGACGCGCAGGGCTGCGGCAACATTCTGGCCGGGGTCGGCCCCGCCGCGATCGAACGCGGGCTGGTGGCCGCGCGGGGCAGCGAGACGCCGGTGCGGATCCATATGCGCAACACTGGCGAAATCGCCCGCGCCCTGGTGCAGACGCCGGGCGGCCGTGTGCGCTATTCCGGGGAGGCGGCGATCGACGGCGTGCCGGGCACGGCCGCGCCCATCGCGTTGCTGTTCGACGGAATTGCCGGGTCGATGTGCGGCCGCTTGCTGCCTTCGGGCAATGAGGTGGATGTGATTGACGGGGTCGCCTGCACGCTGATCGACAATGGTATGCCCATCGTGGTGATGGACGCCGCCGATTTCGGCCTGTCCGGGCAGGAAAGCCGCGACGCGCTGGACGCGAACGGGGCGTTGAAGGCCCGGCTGGAGGCGATCCGCTTGCAGGCGGGGCCGGTGATGGCCCTGGGCGATGTGCGCGACAGTTCGGTGCCCAAGATGACGCTGGTCTCTGCGCCCGTGGATGGCGGCGTGATCAGCACCCGCAGTTTCATTCCGCATCGCTGTCACGCCTCGATCGGAGTGTTCGCGGCGATCAGCGTGGCGACGGCCTGCGTTCTGGGCAAGGGCCCGGCCGCGCGCCTGGCCCGCAGGCCGGACGGGCCGCGCTTTGCCATCGAGCATCCGACCGGCAAGGCAGAGGTTCTGGTGCAGCAGGATGCGGCCGGCACCGTGATCGGCGCCGGGACCATGCGCACCGCCCGCAAGCTGTTTGACGGGCGGGTCTTTGCGCGCGACTGAACGGCGTGCCGGAAGGCGATGCGACGCCTGCGCAGGGGTTTACATATTCGATTTCAGGAATATATGAGGGCGGTGCTTCGACCTCGACAGGATTCTCCCATGCGCCCTACCGTTTCCACCTCCTCGCGCGCCTCTGCGCTGCGCCGCTTTGTGCCGCTGCTGGACTGGAGCCGGTCCTACACGCGCGAGACGCTGTCCAATGATCTGATTGCCGCGGTAATTGTCACGATCATGCTGATCCCGCAATCGCTGGCCTATGCGCTGCTGGCTGGCCTGCCGCCCGAGGCCGGGATCTATGCCTCCATTGTGCCGATCATCCTGTACGCCGTTTTTGGCACGTCGCGCGCGCTGGCGGTGGGGCCGGTCGCGGTGGTATCGCTGATGACCGCCGCGGCTATCGGGCAGGTCGCTGACGCGGGCACAATGGGCTATGCCGTCGCGGCACTGACGCTGGCCTTTCTGTCCGGCGCAGTGCTGCTGGCGATGGGGGTGCTGCGCCTGGGGTTTCTGGCCAATTTCCTCAGCCATCCGGTGATCGCCGGGTTCATCACCGCATCCGGTATTCTGATCGCCGCCAGCCAGTTGAAGCATATTCTGGGGATCCCGGCGCAAGGGCATTCGCTGATCGCCATGATCGGTTCGCTGATCGACAATCTGGGACAGACCAGCACGATGACCCTGATCCTTGGCGTCGGCGCCACGGCGTTCCTGTTCTGGGTCCGAAAGGGGTTGAAACCGCTGCTGCGACGGGCCGGGGTCGGCGCGCGGGCGGCCGATATCGCCACCAAGGCCGGGCCCGTCGCGGCGGTGGCGGTGACCACGGCGCTGACCTGGGGATTGGGGCTGGATGCGCAGGGCGTTGCCGTGGTCGGCAGCGTGCCGCAAAGCCTGCCGCCGCTGACGCTGCCGTCCTTCGACCCGGCGTTGCTGCGGCAATTGCTGGTGCCAGCGCTGCTGATTTCGGTCATCGGCTTCGTCGAATCGATTTCCGTTGCGCAGACGCTGGCCGCCAGGAGGCGCCAGCGCATCGACCCGGACCAGGAACTGATCGGTCTGGGCGCAGCCAACCTGGGCGCGGCCTTCACCGGCGGCTTTCCGGTGACCGGCGGGTTCTCGCGGTCGGTGGTGAATTTCGATGCCGGGGCCGAGACCCCGGCGGCGGGCGCCTTCACCGCGGCCGGACTGGCGATTGCGGCGGTCGCGCTGACACCGCTGGTCTATTACCTGCCCAAGGCCACGCTGGCGGCAACGATCATCGTGGCGGTGCTGTCGCTGGTCGATTTCACCATCCTGCGCAAGACCTGGGACTATTCGCGCGCCGATTTCTTCGCCGTGGCCGCGACGATCCTGCTGACGCTGGGGCTTGGCGTGGAAGCCGGGGTGTCGGCCGGGGTGATCCTGTCGATCGGCCTGCATCTGTACAAGACCTCGCGCCCGCATGTCGCCGAGGTCGGGTTGGTGCCCGGCACGCAGCATTTTCGCAACGTGAACCGATACACGGTGGAAACCGCCGAGCACGTGCTGACCTTGCGCGTGGACGAGAGCCTGTATTTCGTGAACGCCCGGTTTCTGGAGGACCTGATCCAGGACCGCACCGGTGGCGACACGCCGCTGCGGCATGTGATCTTGATGTGCTCGGCGGTGAACGAGATCGACTTTTCGGCGCTGGAAAGCCTGGAGTCGATCAACCGGCGGCTGACCGACCTGGGGATCGGCCTGCATCTGTCCGAGGTCAAGGGACCGGTAATGGACCGGCTGCGAAAATCGCATCTGTTGCAGGATCTGAACGGGCGGATCTACCAGTCGCAGTTCGACGCCTGGATGGATCTGACCCGGCGCATCAAGGAGCCGGCCGCCTGAGAGCTCGGTCCGGAACAAGAGTTTTGCAAAACTCTTGGGCGCCCGGATCCGACGCCGTGCCTTATCCGAACAGCGGCGCCATGGCCCGCGCAAAATTGTCTGACATCAACCAATCACGCAGGATATCAAAAGCTTGCCCCGCGATCTTGTCGCTGAGCGCCTGATCGCCGCACAGTCGGCGCACGGTGTCCTCGAAATCCGACAGGTCCCAGGACAGCGGCACATAGGTTTCCCAAGGCACGAAGATGTCGGGATCGGTCCGGATATGGCTCATGTCCGGCTTGAGCAGAACCGCGCCCGCCATGATCGATTCGTAGTCGCGCCAGCAGACCTCGCCATAGCCGAACGGGCTGAACCCCAGCTTCGAGCGCCGCATCTCGACCATGAAGCGCGGCAGGGGCACGCCCTCGCCCTTGGCGATGCGCAGACCGGACAGCGCAGAGAGCGCCTCTTGCGCCTCGCCCCGCATGGCCTGATACCACGGTGTGCCGCCCACGGCGAAGCGGGCATGCAGGTCGATGGGCCGGCCGGTCACCGGCGGGCGTTTGCCCAGCAGGGCCGGCATGATCCCCGGCGCGGTGGCAAAGGAGGGCCCGACCAGCAGTTTGTCCAGGAACCCGGAAGGGATGGCAAAGCATTGATCTGGCTCATCAAGTTCAAATCGCCGGTCGAAGAAATCGGTCAGGTTGGTGTCGCCGCGCGTGGGTTGGCCGTAGCGGCTGAGGTCGCGGAACACGTGCTTCTTGACATAGACATCCACCAGCGGATCCATGCGCGCGGCGTTGCGCAGATCGGTGGGCGCGAACCAGTCCAGATGGGCGATGCGCGCGCCCGGGTTCAGGCGCCGGATCCGGTCGATCAGGCGGTGCAGGTCATCGTCGGGGATGTCGAACGGGGTCTGGAAGGCAACGACGCTGGCGCCGGTCGCGGCGGGGGAGTCGCCTGCCAGAACGTGCCACAGGTCGGCTTCGCGCAGCTCGGCGCCGTAGAGCCGCGACAGATCCGCCGCGTAGTGATGAAACGGGAAGATCTGGCTTTGCGGTATGCGCTCGGCCTGGGTGACGAGCAACAGGCGTTCCGAGGCGCTCGCCGAAAACGGCCGCACCATCGCGGCCCGGCGCAACCGCTCGGCCCGTCCGGCGCGCAGCTTGATGCGGATGCGGTTGGCGAAAACCTCAGCGGCCGGGATGGACATGGCTGACGACCTCCTCTCGCTTGGGGGCGGCATCCGACAGGCGCGCCCCCAGCGCCATCAGTCGGCGGGCCTCGGCGGCGTTCATGCCGTGCACGGCATCATCGTGCAGGCGCAGGATGTCGGACGGGCCCCGGTTGAGCGGGGTCTTTTTTAACGCCGCCGCGATACCACCCAGCGCGCTGCCGCGCCCCGCCATCGCCGAAATCCGCAAACTGTCGAGCGCGTTGGTCGCGCGACTGCGGCGCCAGCGCGACAGCGGCTGGCTGGTGAACCCGGCAGCGAAGGGGATATCGGCAAAGTCCGGATAGGCGCGAAAGATCGCGTCATCATGCAGCTTCTGGTCGCGCGTGACGGACCACGGAAGCGACAGGCCCAGCGCGACGAAATCGGGGTCCAGATAGGGGCAGAACACCATCGCCGCGCCGCCCATGACGCCGGTGGCAGTAAAGGAAATCTCGCGCCGGGTGCGGTGGTAGAACCAGAAGGCCTGATAGGGGTCGGGCGCGCTGTCATAGGCGCGCACGGCGTCCGCGATGCGGGTGATTGCGGCTTCGTCCAGGTCCGGGGAGAAGACGGCGCCGGCGCCGCCCTGGTGGCCGGGCCTGCTGATTACGCCGCCATGGCCATCGGCCATGCCCCGCGCGATGGAATGGTAATCGCCGCGCCGGGCGAAGGCCATGAAATCGGCCGCCCAGTCGTCAGGGTTGGTCAGGATATCGCCGCCGATCCCGTCGATCGCGGCCGCGGCGCTGCCCGACAAGTAGTCATGCATCGGCATCATCTGCGCGTGCTCGTCGGCGCAGAGCTGGGTCATCAGCAACCCGCGCAGGCTGTCGCGCAGGCGCATCCGGGGATGGCCCAGCAAGGCATGGCGCACACCGACGCGCGCGGCGACGGCGCGGGCCGCCTGCACCTCGTTGTTCAGGGCCTTGCCACCATGATGGAAGGTCAGGCAGGTGTCCGGCTTTCGCCCCTGATGCGCAAGTTCCAGCAGGATATGGCGCGAATCCCGGCCACCTGACAGGGGCATCGCCAGGGGCCCGTCCCACGCGGCCAGAAACCGGCGGATCGAGGCGCGCGGCAGTTCGATGAAGGCCTCGACCGCCTGCGCGCGGGTCAGGGCCTGTTCAACCGGGACCGGCTCGCCGCCGGAATAGCGGGCGATGCCGTCACGCCAACGAACCTGACCATCGGGCTGCAAGACCTTGATATGCTTGAACGGCGTGTCATTGCCGACGAAAAACCCCACCCGGTGAAAGACCGCCAGGGCGACAGGATCGATGCTGGCATCGGCCCCCTGTGCGAGCAGTTGCAGGATGGAGGGCGATACGCCGATTTCCCCGTCCTTGTCATAGACGTAAAGGCTGAAATACCCCTGCGGATCAACCCGCGCGCTCAGCGTCTGGCCATCCCAGTCCCATTCGCCCCACAACCCGCGCGGGCGGCTATCGCCGGGCAAGAAATAACGATGACCAACCAGGGCGCGGGACTGGCCATCGGTCTGAACCTGGCCGCGCCGATGCGTTCCGAAGAAGAACGGCGCGCGCGCGCCAAGCGTGATCCAGGGCTGTGACTGCATGGTTTGATCGGACCCACTGGGTTGGGCGCTGGCCCTCAGGACAAGGTCTTTCACGACAGGTTTCCCATTTCTGCGACGGGGTTGGCGTCAGCCTACCGGGGTCGGTGAGTGTCAACAAGGTGCGGATCAAACCCGCCGAACCGGCCCGAACCGAACACCAGCGGCGCGCCCTCGGTGGTCTGCACGACCTGCACGCGACCAACGACAATGGCGTGATCACCACCGACATGAACGGCCTCCAGGGTGCATTCGAAGATCGACAGGCAGCCCGCCAGAAGCGGAACCCCGGTGACAGACTCCACGGTATCAAACCCTGCGAAATCATGCCCTTGCGTGGCGAAGTGAAGCGCCATGGCGCGCTGGTCATGGGCCAGGATGTGGATGGCGAAATGCGGGGCTTCGGTAAAGGCGGCAAAGCGGCGGGATTTCCGGGCCGGCGCCCACAGCACCAGCGGCGGGTCCATCGACAGCGACGAAAAGCTGTTGGCGGTCATCCCCAGCGGGCCAATGGCGCTGTTGGTGGTGACGATGCTGACCCCTGTCGCGAACCGTCCGAAGGCATCGCGCAAACGGCGATGCGCGCCCGGGCCGGGCACGAAGCGGTCGGCGCCTGCCGCCGGCGGCGCGAGGTCGCCGTCGGTGGGTCGCGGAATCTTGAGGGTTGCCTGCCGCGTCATTGCTCTTTTCCGGTTTTCTACCGCGCCGTCTTGCCACGCAAACGCGGCCATTTTTGGGCAGCGCGCGAAGGACCGGCGGGCTTCGACGCCTGGTCTCGACAAAACCGGCGCCGGGCAATAGCGTCGCCCGCGCAGCAACGGACAGGCGATTCAATGGCCCGCAAGATCATCATCGACACCGATCCCGGCCAGGATGATGCCGTCGCCATCCTGCTGGCGCTGGCCTCGCCCGAACTGGAGGTGCTGGGCATCACCTGCGTCGCGGGCAACGTGCCCCTGGCGCTGACCGTGCGCAACGCGCGCATCATCTGCGAACTGGCCGGGCGCCCGGACGCAAGGATCTTCGCCGGGTGCGACAAGCCGTTGGAACGCGCTCTGGTCACGGCGGAATACGTGCACGGGAAAACCGGGCTGGATGGCATCGCCCTGCCCGATCCCGTCATGCCGGTGCAGGATCAACACGCCGTGGATTTCATCGTCGAAACCCTGCGCCGGGAGCCAGCGGGCAGCGTCACGCTGGTGCCCATCGGCCCGTTGACCAACATCGCGGCGGCGATCCTCAAGGCCCCCGACATCACCGACCGAATCGCCGAGATCGTGCTGATGGGGGGCGCCTATTTCGAGGTCGGCAATGTCACCCCCGCCGCCGAGTTCAATATCTATGTCGATCCGCAAGCCGCCGACATCGTGTTCCGCGCGGGTGTCAGGCTGACCGTGATGCCGCTGGATGTCACGCACAAGGCCCTGACAACGCGCACCCGGATCGAGGCATTTCGCGCCCTGCCCGGCCGCGTCGGACCGGCGGTGGCCAGTTGGACCGATTTCTTCGAGCGTTTCGACATGGAGAAATACGGCTCCGAGGGCGCGCCGCTGCACGACCCCTGCACCATCGCCTATCTGCTGGAACCGTCGCTGTTTTCCGGTCGCCAGGTGAATGTGATGGTCGAGACCGGCAGCGATCTGACCCTGGGCATGACCGTGGCCGATTGGTGGGGCGTCACCGACCGTAAACCCAATGCCTGGTTTGTCGGCGATCTGGATGCCGACCGGTTCTATGCCCTGCTGACCGACCGGCTGGCGCGTTTGCCCTGACGCGGCTTGCTGGCATCGCGCGCGCTTGGGCTACGGGCTTCGGGCTTCGGGTCGGTCTGAACGCTCGCAAAAAATTTGCCCCAGTTCATTTTTTATCAGTTGATAAAATTTCCAACTGTGCCACGATACCGGAAATCATCAGCCCCCAAGAGCAGGAGGTCGCCCGTGATCCATTCCCCGCAGACCGACGGTGTCGCGCCCGCCCGTCTGGACCCAGAAACGCTGGCGGCGCATTTCGACGACCTGTATCCGGATTTCGATCCGCACGAAGCGCGCGTGGCCGCCGACCGGTGCTATTTCTGCTTTGACGCGCCCTGCGTCACCGCCTGCCCGACGGATATCGATATTCCCCTGTTCATCCGCCAGATCCAGGCCGGGATGCCCGATGCGGCGGCGCGCACGATCCTGTCGCAGAACATCCTGGGATCCATGTGCGCCCGCGTCTGCCCGACAGAAACCCTGTGCGAAGGGGCCTGCGTGCGCCAGATCGCCGAAGGCAATCCGGTCGAGATCGGCCGTCTGCAACGCTATGCCACCGATCAGTTGCTGCTGGTCAATGACCACCCGTTCGAACGCGCGGCGGAAACCGGCAAGCGGATCGCCGTGATCGGCGCGGGTCCGGCCGGGCTGGCCTGCGCGCACCGCCTGGCGATGAAGGGCCACAGCGTCACCATCCATGACGGTCATTCCAAACCCGGCGGGCTGAACGAATACGGCATCGCCGCCTACAAGGCCGCGAACGGCATCGCCCAGGCCGAGGTGGACTGGTTGATGGGGATCGGCGGCATACGCATCGAGACCGGCAGCACGCTGGGCGATACGGTCACGCTCGACGATCTGAAACGCGACCATGACGCGGTGTTCCTGGGCATGGGTCTGGGCGGAGTGAACGCCCTGAAGATCCCCGGCGCGGATCTGGACGGCGTGCGGGATGCGGTAGATTTCATTGCCGAATTGCGCCAATCCGACGACCTGTCCGCGCTGCCCGTCGGGCGCCATGTGGTGGTCATCGGCGGCGGCATGACGGCGGTTGATGCGGCCGTGCAATCGCGCCTTCTGGGGGCCGAGCATGTCACCATCGTCTACCGCCGCGGGCGCGAGGCGATGAGCGCGTCGGACTATGAACTGGACCACGCCGCCACCGAAGGTGTGAAGATCATCACCGACGCGATGCCCGTGGCCCTTCAGGGCGACGGCGCCGTCACCGGCGTGGACTTCGCCTATACCCGCAGCGGCCTCGATGGGTTGGAGAAAACCGGTCAAGGCTTCGTTCTGAAGGCCGATCAGGTGTTCAAGGCGATCGGCCAGACGCTGGACGGCGCCCCCGCGCATCTGGATTTGAGCGGCGGCAAGATCGCCGTGTCCGCGACCGGGCGCACCAGCCTGGCGGGCATCTGGGCGGGCGGCGACTGCGCCACGGGGGGCGAGGATCTGACCGTCACTGCCGTGCAGCAAGGTCGCGACGCCGCCGAAGACATTCATGCGTCCCTGACCGGGGCGACGGGCTAAGCCCCGCGCGAAGGAGGATCCAAAATGGCCAACCTGACCAGCACTTTCGTCGGCATCAAGTCGCCCAACCCCTTCTGGCTGGCCTCGGCCCCGCCAACCGACAAGGCCTACAACGTCGAACGCGCCTTCAAGGCCGGCTGGGGCGGCGTGGTGTGGAAAACGCTGGGCGAGGCCGGGCCGCCCGTGGTCAATGTGAACGGCCCGCGCTACGGCGCGATCTGGGGCGCGGACCGGCGGCTTCTGGGGCTCAACAACATCGAGTTGATCACCGACCGCCCGCTGGAGGTGAACCTGCGCGAGATCAAGCAGGTCAAGCGCGACTGGCCGGACCGGGCGATGGTCGTCAGCCTCATGGTGCCGTGCAACGAAGCCGCCTGGAAGGCCATCCTGCCGCTGGTCGAGGAGACCGGCGCCGACGGGATCGAACTGAATTGCGGATGCCCGCATGGCATGAGCGAGCGCGGCATGGGCGCGGCGGTGGGGCAGAACCCCGACCTGATCGAGCAGATCACCCGCTGGTGCAAGCAGACCACCCGGATGCCGGTGATCGTCAAGCTGACGCCCAATATCACCGATGTCCGCAAACCCGCCGAAGCGGCGCTGAAGGGTGGCGC
>CAJQNQ010000046.1 GCA_905479725.1 uncultured Paracoccaceae bacterium
GAACCCGGACTACCCGGTGGATCCGGTGCTCAGCGTGCTGTCGCGCCATTTGCTGCTGGTCTGGATCGAGGGCAGCGAGGATCACACCGCCGATCTGGTGCGCCGCTTCGATCGCGCGCCGAAACCTATGTATTACCGCGCCGAATTCCTGATGGATAGTTGGAACGCCTATCTGCACGAAAGCGGGCGAATGCCAGGAGCCGTCGACCCTGATGCCTTCGTGCGCTGGACCTATGCGCGCGCTTTGGCCCACCGCCAGCCCCGCTATGCGGCCATGGCGGCGAAATGGGGGATGAAAGTGACCGCCGATGAAATCGCGCAGGTCCAGTCCCCCGAAGACTTCAACGCGCTGATCGCCGAGGGATTGACCCGGCGTGCCGAGGCCGCGGCCTGAAACCGCGCCGCATCGGCCAGCGACGGACCCGTCAAGGATCACCATGCCCATAACGCTCCCCGCGAACCTGCCCGCTTTCGACGTCCTGTCCCGTGAAGGCGTCAACGTCATGTCCGACACCCGCGCCGCGGTGCAGGATATCCGCCCGCTGAAGATCGGCCTCCTGAACCTGATGCCGAAAAAGATCCAGACCGAGAACCAGTTCGCGCGTCTGATCGGCGCGACGCCGCTGCAAATCGACTTCCGCCTGATCCGCATGTCCGAGCATCAGACGAAGAACACCGCCGCCGCGCATATGGAAGAATTCTATCAGGCGTTCCAGGAGGTGAAGGACCAGAAGTTCGACGGCCTTGTCATCACCGGCGCGCCGATCGAACACCTGCCGTTCGAGGACGTGACCTATTGGGACGAACTGGTCGAGGTCATGGCCTGGACCCAGACCCATGTGCAATCCACGCTGGGGGTTTGCTGGGGCGGGATGGCGATGATCCATCATTTCCACGGCGTGCGCAAACACATGCTGGATCACAAGGCGTTCGGGTGTTTTCGCCACCGCAACCTGGCCCCCGCCTCGCCGTATCTGCGCGGGTTCTCGGATGACGTGCTGATCCCCGTCAGCCGCTGGACCGAGGTCCGGCAGGATGAAATCGACGCCGCCCCGGGGTTGACGACGCTGCTGGGCGCGCCGGATGTGGGCCCCTGCCTTGTCGAGGATCCGGCGCATCGCGCGCTCTATATCTTCAACCATTTCGAATATGACAGCGGCACCTTGAAAGAGGAATACGACCGCGACGCGCAGGCCGGCAGTCCGATCAACGTGCCGGTCAATTACTATCCCGACGATGATCCAACGCAGACGCCTACCAACCGGTGGCGCAGCCACGCGCATCTGCTCTATGGCAACTGGATCAACGAGATCTACCAGTCGACCCCCTTCGACATGGATCTGATCGGCACCTGATCGCTCGCGGCTCAGCCCTCGGGCTTGCGGGCGGGCGGCAGCGCCGCCGCGACCAGTTGCGCGGCGGCGGCGGTCAGGTCGGCAAGGTGTCCGGTCAGCGCCTCCATGTCCGGCATCGCCGTCTCGCGCAGTATAAACGCCTGCGCCCCCTCGCCCAGAGCGTCGGGCTTCTGCCGCGTGTCGTTCAGCAAGCGCAGGGCACAATGGACGCGCCATTGCAGGCGGTAGGCAGCCAGCAGCGCGTCTTCCTGCGCCTTGTCGATCAACCCGGCGCGGCGCCCGACCAGCAATTGCTGTTCGGTCCGCCGACTGGTGGAACCCGCCTGCAAGCCCAGCATCTGCGCCAGCAATTCGATGTCCTGCAAGCGCCCGGCGCCGTTCTTGGCATCCAGCGTTCCGCCTGCGGGCTTGGCGGCCTGTAACCGGGCGCGCATGTCGGCCACGTCCTGGCGCACCCGCGCGCCGCCCGCTTTTTCGGCCAGCAGATCCGCGCGCAACGCCTCGACCTCGCCCATCAGGTCGGCCGCCCCGGCCACCGGGCGCGCGCGTGTCAGCGCCAGATGCTCCCAGGTCCAGGCCTCGTCGCGTTGATAGGCGCGAAACGCCTCCAGCGACGTGGCCACCGGGCCCTGCCGCCCCGACGGGCGCAGCCGCATGTCCACCTCGTAAAGCCGACCCTGGGCCATCGGCGCGGACAGCGCCGTCACCAAAGCCTGCGTGAGACGGGCGAAATAGGGGCGCGACGCCAGTGGCCGCCGCCCCTCGGACGCGCCCTGCCCGGCGGCGTCATAGATCACGATCAGGTCCAGATCCGAACCCGCATTGAGCCGCCCCGCCCCCAGGCTGCCCATGCCCAGCACGACCGCGCCGCGCCCCGGCGCCGGCCCGTGCTTGCGGGCGAATTCCGCCGTGACCACGGGCCAGAGCCCAGCCAGAACCGCGTCGGCCAACCGGGCATAGTGCGTTGCGGCCTCGAACCCGTCGATCAGACCACGCAGATGGTGCACGCCGATCCTGAAGTGCCACTCCTTGTGCCAGATCCGCGCCGCATCCAGCCGCGCCTCGTAGTCAACGGCGCTGTCGATCCGGTCCACCAGATCGGCGATCAACGCGGGCTGCGACGGCCAGGGCGCGAAGAAATCGCCGCCAATCACGGCGTCGAACACACCCGCGTTGCGCGCCAGATACTGGCCCAGCACCGGGGCCGTGGTCAGAATGTCGATCAGCAGGTCGATCAGCGACGGATTGGCCTCGAACAGGGACAACAACTGCACCCCGGCGGGCAATCCAGCCAGGAACCGGTCGAACCCGATGATCGCCTCGTCGGGCAGCGGCGCGGCCAGCAAGCGCGACAGCAGGTCGGGCTCCAGCCGCGTGAAGATCTCTTGCGCACGCCCCGAGCGCAGCGACGCATAGGACCGCCAGCCGCCCACGATGGCGCGCTGATGATCGGTCAGCACCGGGCGCTGTGCGGCGCTGGACGGGGCAAAGAATTCCTCGGTCAGGGCGGCCACATCCAGAAGCCGCGCCAGGTGGTCGCGCCGCCAGCGCGCGGTGTCGCCTTCGCCCATGAAGCGCGCCAGACGGTCAAACCCCTCGGCGTTGTTGGGCAGGATCTGCGTCTGCGCGTCGTTGATCATCTGCAAGCGGTGCTCGACT
>CAJQNQ010000047.1 GCA_905479725.1 uncultured Paracoccaceae bacterium
CGTTGGTCGAGATGGGCGCGGACATCATGTTCGAGAACCGGCGCGAGGAGGGCGGCGAGCCGGTGGCGGACCTGCGCGTGCGCTTCGGTCCGCTCAAGGGCGTCGAGGTGCCGCCCGAGCGCGCGGCGTCGATGATCGACGAGTATCCGGTGCTCGCGGCCCTTGCGGCGACCGCCGAGGGGCCCACGGTGATGCGCGGCGTCAAGGAGCTGCGCGTCAAGGAGAGCGACCGGATCGACGCGATGGCGCGCGGGCTGGAGGCCTGCGGTGTGCGCGTCGAAGAGGATGACGATACGCTGATCGTGCATGGCATGGACGCCGTGCCCGGCGGGGCCGTGACGCAAAGCCGTCTGGACCATCGCATTGCCATGTCATTCCTGGTGCTGGGCATGGTTGCGCAGGCGCCGATCAGCGTGGACGACGCGGGCCCAATCGCCACCTCGTTTCCGGTATTCGAGCCGCTGATGACGGGGCTGGGCGCGGCTTTGAGCCGCGATTCAGGGGGCGGCAGATGATCCGCGCGGTCAACTGGGGGCTGCCAGTGTTGACCGCGGCGGTCTACGCCGTTCTGGCGCTCTATTTTGGCGGGCGGTTGATGGCCCTGGCCGAAGGTCAATGGCCGTTCGATCTGCGATGGGCCGGATATTCGCTGGGCGAGGCGCGCGCCTATCTGCGCGTGCTCGCGCCCCAAGGATTCGCGCTGGCCCTGGGGCCCATCGCATGGCTGGACACGGTGTTTCCCGCGCTTCTGGGCCTCACCTTGCTGTGGTGGATGCGCCCCTTCGCGGGTGCGTTCGGCATGGTATGCGTCTTGGCGGTGATGACTTACGTGGCGCTCGATTGGGGCGAAAACGCGGCTATTCGGGCCATGCTGACGGCGGGGCCGGACTATGTCCAGCTGGTCGAAGTCGTTCGCGCCAGCACGTTCACATCGGCGAAATTCGCGGCCTTGGCACTGGCAATGGTCCTGGCGCTGCGCCAGATCCTGCGCCGACGGCGGTCCGCGAGCCAGCCGGTGTCCGGCTGATCCAGAGCCTGATGGTCCCGATTGGGATCGGTGCGATTCCGCGCCCGCCGTGCAAATCCGCAGGACGGTCTGGCGTTTCCTTACCCGCAATCTCGGCACCCGGCGCGCCGCCTCAAGGGTTTCGCGCCGCGCCGTCCTGCGGTAAGTCTTCGTGCGAACAGGGTTCGATAGGGCGCAAGGGGCACGGATGCAATTCACGGTCGCACTGGACGGGCCGGCGGCGGCGGGCAAGGGCACGATCAGCAAGGCGCTGGCCCGGCATTTCGGCTTTGCGCATCTCGATACCGGGCTGCTTTACCGTGCCGTCGGTGCCAAGGGCGGCGACCCGGTGACTGCGGCCCGCGGTCTGACACAAGCGGATCTTGCGCGCGAGGACCTGCGCAGTCTGGAGGCCGGGGCCGCCGCCTCCAGGGTCGCGACAATCCCCGAGGTGCGCCAGGCGCTGGTGCGGTTTCAGCGCGATTTCGCACGGCGCGATGGCGGCGCGGTCCTTGACGGGCGCGACATCGGAACCGTGATCTGCCCGAACGCCGAGGTGAAGATTTTCGTCACGGCCAGCCCCGAGATCCGTGCGCATCGCCGCTGGCTGGAAGTCGGCGGGGAAGAAGCGGACGTTTTGGTTCAGGTCAGGGAGCGCGACGCCCGGGACATGAACCGCGCGGATGCGCCACTGAAACCGGCCTTTGACGCGGTGATGCTGGACACCACGGCGATGTCCATCGACGACGCCACCCGCATCGCGATTTCCCTTGTCGAAGCCGGATTGCGGCCCTGACCCGGTTTACCCGGGCTTAAGTCTTGTCTTGTATGTCTGCCACAGGCAGTCGGTGACGGCGGCTGCCTGGCCAAAGGGTATGGCAACCGGCGCCTGACACCCCCGCCGTTCGGATGACTGGAACAGGAGGCTGAAGCAGACCCCAGAGCTCTCGGACGCTTTGCGTTTGCTGTCAAACCCGCTATAGCAGCGCAACCCATGTTTTCCAGGAATGCCCATGTCCGACTCGATGCTCTCCACCGTGATCAAGCCCGTCCATCGCGAGGGGTATCCGTTCATCGGCATATTCGTCGCCGTGACGCTGGTGCTGTTCCTGATCTGGCAGCCGCTTGGTTGGGTGGGTGTCGTGCTGACGGTGTGGTGCTACTATTTCTTCCGTGACCCGGATCGTTACACGCCGCAGCAACCTGATCTGATAATCAGCCCGGCGGATGGGGTCATTTCGCTGATCGAACCCGCCGTTCCACCCGTGGAACTGGGCATGGGCGATGCCGCGATGACCCGGGTGAGCGTGTTCATGAATGTGTTCAATTGCCACGTGAACCGTCTGCCCGTCGCTGGCAAGATCAGCGCCGTGTCCTATCGCCCGGGCAAATTCCTGAATGCCTCCTTGGACAAGGCCAGCGTCGACAATGAACGCAATTCCGTCGCCGTCGAGATGGCCGACGGCCGCAAACTTGCGGTCGTGCAAATTGCCGGTCTGGTTGCCCGGCGCATTGTCTGCGATGTCAAGCCAGGCGACGTTCTTGAGACCGGTGAACGCTTTGGCATGATCCGGTTCGGGTCGCGGCTGGATGTGTATCTGCCCGATGGCGTCAACCCCCTGGTTTCCCTGGGGCAAACCATGGTTGCCGGGGAAACCGTGCTGGCCGACCTGTCGTTTTCGGGCCCGGCGCGCGTGGCCGAGGTGCGATGACTGATGAATGGCGCCCCTGATCCGTTTGAGCCTGCTGATGATGACGGCAACACCGGGGCTCGATCGCAGCGCGTTTCGCTGCCGATTCTGGCGCTGTTGCCCAACCTGGTGACACTTCTGGGGTTAAGCGCGGGCCTGACATCCATCCGTTACGTCCTGCAAGAATCCTATGAGATCGCTGCCGCACTGCTGGTGCTGTCAGCCGTGATCGACGGCCTGGACGGGGCGCTGGCGCGCAAGATGAATGTCGCTAGCTCTTTCGGTGCCGAACTTGATTCCCTAAGCGATTTCGTATGCTTCGGGGTCGCCCCCGGCATATTCATCTACTATTTCGCGCTGACCGGGCTGCCCGGCCTGGGGTGGCTGTTGATTCTGGTCTACGTGCTGTGCGCCTGCCTGCGCCTGGCACGGTTCAACGTAAGCCGGGATGCGCCACCACCACCGGGGCGGGCGCATTTCGTCGGCGTTCCGGCACCGGCGGGGGCGATGCTGGGCCTTCTGCCGATCTTTCTGTTTCTTGCAGATTGGGTCGATCCACGAAACTGGCCGATAACCGTCGCCCTTTACATGGGGGCCGTCGGGCTCTTGATGGTGTCGCGGCTTCCGACCCCATCGCCAAAGGGCTGGCGGGTGCGGCGAAGCCTGGCCCTGTGGGTGATGCTGGGGGCCGCGGTCTTTGCCGGTGCGCTGGCGACGCGCCCGTGGACGGTTCTGGTCCTGACCTGCCTGGTCTACCTTGGGGTGCTGGCGCACGGCAGTTGGCGGCACCGGCGGCGTTTGACCTGACCTCTTGCGCCGGGCCTGGCGCGCCGGCGCTTTGTGGTGCGCGCGTGGGTTTTCGTGCTTGACGGGCCGGAACCGTGCCGCTATTTCCCCCCTCACGCGCGGTTGTAGCTCAGTTGGTTAGAGTACCGGCCTGTCACGCCGGGGGTCGCGGGTTCGAGCCCCGTCAACCGCGCCATTTCAATGCCCCCCAACCTGTTGGCGGGGCATTTTTTCTGGGCGGAACCCGCGCCCGAGCCCTGGCCCCTTTGCCTGACGCGGGTCGTCTGTTCGCGCTTGACGCCCCGGCGGGGATTGCCTAAGTGACCCCCACGCGCGGTTGTAGCTCAGTTGGTTAGAGTACCGGCCTGTCACGCCGGGGGTCGCGGGTTCGAGCCCCGTCAACCGCGCCACTCCTCCCCCTTTCACAATCAGCGCCGGTCAGATAGGCTGACAGGCGCGGTCTTTGTGGGTGGCTAGTAAAATGATAAGAATACAAGGGGTTGAGGGGCGATCCATCGGCGTTCTGGGGCTCGGGCGTTCGGGCATCGCCACCTGCATGGCGCTGGGTGTCGGGGGCGCCACGGTTCACCCCTGGGATGACAGCGCCGAGGGGCGTTCCCGGGCCGAAGCGGCCGGATTCGTGCCCGTGGATCTGGCGCGAAGCGGCGCGCTGGAGGGTCTGGACGCGCTGATTGCCTCGCCCGGAATTCCGCATCTGTATCCTGCCCCCCATCCGGTCATCGCCGCGGCTCTTGCGGCTGGCGTGCCGGTCGACAATGACATTGGCCTGTTTTTCAGCAGCCTGTCACAGATTGACTACGCCCCGAAGGTGGTCTGCGTCACCGGGTCGAACGGCAAATCCACCACCACGGCGTTGATCGCCCATTTGTTGTCCGCCGCCGGCCGCACCACCTGCATGGCGGGAAATATCGGCACCGGGGTGCTGTCGATCGACCTGCCCGACGAAGAGGGTGTGGTGGTGCTGGAACTGAGCTCGTATCAGACCGATCTGGCCCGGATACTGGCGCCGGATGTCGCCGTTTTCACCAATTTTTCCCCCGACCATCTGGACCGGCATGGCGGATTGGGCGGCTATTTCGCGGCCAAGCGCCGCTTGTTCGCCGAAGGCGCGCCGGAGCGGGCGGTGATCGGTGTGGACGAACCGGAAGGGCGGTATCTGGCCATGCAACTGTCGCAAGGCGCGGCGGATGCACGGGTGATCCGCGTTTCGTCCGGACAGAAACTGCAAGGCCAGGGCTGGTCGGTATTCGCCCGCAAGGGGTTCTTGTCCGAATGGCGCAACGGGCGGCAGGCGGCGTCGATCGACCTGCGCGACATCGCCGGTTTGCCGGGCGCGCACAACCACCAGAATGCCTGCGCGGCCTATGCGGTAGCGCGCACGCTGGGCCTGGCGCCGCGCCAGGTTGAAGCGGCGCTTCGCTCGTTCAGCGGCCTGCCGCATCGCAGCCAGCGGGTCGGCGAACGCGGCGGCGTGATCTTCGTGAACGATTCGAAGGCCACCAATGTGGACAGCGCGGCCAAGGCCCTGCAAGCCTTTGCGCGCATTCGCTGGATTGCCGGCGGCCTGGGCAAGGAGGGCGGGTTGGCGGCGCTGGTGCCGCATCTGGGATCGGTGGCCAAGGCCTATCTGATCGGCCATTCGGCGCGCGACTTCGCCCTGCAACTGGGCGCCACGCCGCATGAAATCTGCGAGTCCATGGAGATCGCAGTCGCGCGCGCCGCCGCCGAGGCCGAACCTGGCGATGTCGTGTTGCTGGCCCCCGCCGCGGCCAGTTTCGATCAATATCCGGATTTCGAAAAGCGGGGCGCGCATTTTACTGCGCTTGTGCAGGACCTGCCGGGGCACTAAGCCGGACCCTTCAGCAACAGTCCGCTGGCCGGGCTGATCCCACGGGGCGCACACGCGCGCCCACCACCAGGTTTCCGGAGCATTGGCGTGAACAGTGAACGATCTCAGTCCGGGGACACGCGGACCGGTTTCTTCCAGGCGCTGTCCGCCTATCTGATCTGGGGCGCACTGCCGATTTACCTGAGCCTCGTCAACCATGTAAACCTGCCCGAGGTTCTGGCGCACCGGGTCCTGTGGTCGGTGCCCTTGGCGCTGCTGGTGCTGGTGGTTTTGGGGCGAACCGCTGATCTGCGCCGTGCCATGGTGACGCCGCGCCTGCTGGCCATGGCTGGCGTGACAGCGATTCTGGTGTCGATCAACTGGGGGGTCTATCTCTATGCCATCCAGTCCGGGCAAGTGTTGTCGGCGGCGCTGGGATACTACATCAACCCGCTATTTTCCATCTTTCTGGCCGCGGTGATCCTGCGCGAAAAGCTGAGCCCGGCGCAGTGGCTTGCGGTCGGACTGGCTGCGGGGGCGGTAGCGCTGCTGACCTGGGAAGCCGGCGGGCGTCTGCCCTGGATTTCCGTGACCCTGACGGTCAGCTGGGGGTTTTACGCGCTGGCCAAGCGCGCCTTGCCGATCGGTCCCAACCAGGGTTTCACGCTGGAGGTGCTGCTCTTGCTGCCGCTGGCGCTGGGCTATCTTGGCTGGCTGGCGGGGCAGGGCAATCTGCAGTTCGGCTTCACCGGCTGGATTGACGTGGTGCTGTTGATGGGCACCGGAGTGGCCACGGCGGTGCCGTTGATGCTGTATGCGAATGGGGCGAAAGGCTTGCGTCTGACCACCATCGCGCTGATGCAATACATCACGCCCAGTTTCATTTTTCTGGTTGCGCTGTTCGTGTTTGAGGAAGCCTTCGAGGGTGCCAGGCGCATCGCCTTTCCGATTATCTGGGCCGCGCTGATCCTGTATACCGGCGATTTGATGGCGCGCCGGGCGCGGCGATGATCTAGGCTCTGGCATTGAAAAGCCTTTCGGTTTATCCTTTCGTCCAGACCCGGAAAACGGGCAGATCAGAGGCAAAGTGAGCAGCCAACCATGACAGAAATGGTCCATGGCGCCGTCCCCGTTCATGCGGGCGAGCCGGTGTTGTCGCGCTGGTGGCGCACAGTTGATCGCTGGACGATCTCTTGTGTTCTGTTGCTGGTCGGGGTGGGATTGGTGTTGGCGCTCGCGTCCTCGCCGCCCCTGGCGGCACGGACCCATGCGTCGCCTTTCTACTATTTTCAAAAACACCTCATGTTTGTGGGGGTTTCGCTGGTCGTCATGTTCCTGACCTCGATGCAATCGCCCGAGACCATCCGGCGCTGGGGCGTGATCGGGTTTGCGTTGGGCCTGTTCACGCTGGCCTTGCTGCCGGTCATCGGTTCGGATTACGGCAAGGGCGCGGTGCGCTGGCTGTCGCTGGGCTTCACCAGCATCCAGCCGTCGGAATTCGTCAAGCCCGCGTTGGCGGTCACTGCCGCGTGGTTGCTGGCCGCGGGGCAGGATCTGAACGGCCCACCGGGCAAGCTGCTGTCATTCGCTGCGGTTCTGGCGACGGTGTTCCTGTTGGTCCTTCAGCCTGATTTCGGGCAGTCCGTGCTGGTGCTGTTCGGCTGGGGTGTGATGTATTTCCTGGCCGGTGCACCGATCCTCCTGCTGCTGGGCCTGGCGGGGACGGCGCTACTGGGCGGCGTGGTGGCCTACAACATGTATGAACATTTCGCCCGCCGGATTGACGGCTATCTGTCCGCCGAGGTCGATGCGCGTTCGCAGATCGGCTACGCGACATCGGCGATTCAGGAGGGCGGGCTTTTCGGGCTCGGGGTCGGCGAGGGGCAGGTCAAATGGCAATTGCCCGATGCCCATACCGATTTCGTCATTGCCGTGGCCGCCGAAGAATACGGCTTCGTGCTGGTGGCGTTCATCATCAGTCTTTACGCCATCATCTGCCTGCGCGCGCTGTCTCGGTTGACGCGGGAACGCGATCCCTTCGTGCGTCTGGCGGGGGCCGGGCTGGTGGCGATGGTGTCTGCCCAGGCGATGATAAACATGGGGGTTGCGGTCCGCCTGTTGCCGGCCAAGGGCATGACCTTGCCGTTCATCAGCCAGGGCGGCTCTTCACTTCTGGCGATGGGGTTGACGCTGGGCATGTTGCTGGCCTTGACGCGCACCCGCCCGCAGGGTGAAATCGTGGACCACTTGTTCAACAAACGGGGACGCTGATGGCGCAAGGCCAGGCATCAAAAGCCCCTCTGGCAGTGATCGCGGCCGGGGGGACCGGGGGGCACATGTTCCCCGCGCAGGCCCTGGCCGAGGAATTGCTGGGCCGCGGTTGGCGGGTGGTCTTGTCCACCGATGCGCGCGGCGCGCGCTATGCCGATGGGTTCCCGGACGGGGTCGAACGGCGGATCGTATCTTCGGCCACTTTCGCGCGGGGCGGGTTTGTGGCCAAGCTGCTGGTTCCCTTCCGCATTCTGGGGGGCATCATTTCCG
>CAJQNQ010000048.1 GCA_905479725.1 uncultured Paracoccaceae bacterium
CAAACCGAACAACTGGCCTTTCGGGCCCTGGCAGACCCGACCCGCCGCGATATTCTGAAACTTCTGGCCGAGGACGACATGACAATCGCTCAGGTCGCCGAGAATTTTCAGATGACCCGCGCGGCGGTGAAAAAGCACCTGACCGTCCTGAACGATGGCGGTCTGATCGTCATACGCACGAAGGGGCGCACGCGCGTCAATTCGCTGCGCCCGGACGGGCTGAAGCCGGTGCTCGGTTGGTTCCAGTTCTTCGATCAGTTCTGGGATGATCGCCTGACCGCCCTCAAAACCGCCATAGAAAAGGACCCACAATGACCGACACCACGCTGAACAAGACCATCTTCCTGCGCGCCACCCCGGCGCAGGTCTGGGCCTATCTGACCGATCCCGAAAAACTGGCGATCTGGTTTCATAAGCCCAAGACGGCGCTGACGCCCGGCGGGTATGAGATGTTCGGCACCGAGTCGGGCAACAAACTGATGTGGGGCGACGTGCAGGTCGCGGACCCCTACACAAAGCTGGAATACACCTTCACCATCGCGCCGATGGGCGACGCCGTCAGCACCGTCACCTGGACGCTGGCCGAGGTGCCGGGCGGCACGCGCCTGTCGCTGGAACATGCCGGGCTGCCCCAGGGCGAAGCGGCGTTCGACCTGACGCTGGCGCTGGACAAGGGCTGGGACGACCACCTTGCGCGGATGCGTGCATCCTTGCACGGGGCGTGACAGGCGGTTGCGCGCGCGGACCCGTCAGATCAACCGCGCCGCCACGCGCAGCGCATGGCTGGGATCGCGCGCCACAACCGGCAGAACGCGGTCATAACAGGCCGCCAGCAGGGCCGCGATGTCGGGGTGCAGCACGGCTGTATCCCCGGCACGGGCCAGGGGGGAGCGTGTGTTGAACGCCATATCGGACCACAGCACCATGACCTGAACCGCCTGCATCAGCGCGATATCGGCGGCGGGAAGGGCGGACATGGCATCATCCATCCGCACAAAGACAAAGGCCGCCTTGATCGCGCCATGGGCATCAAAACGGAACGCCCGGTATTGGTTGGCCTGCGCCCGCTTCAGGCGCTCGACGGTGTCCGCCAGCCCGTCCACCATCCGGCCCAGATCCGGCACGGCCAGCAATTCGTCCCAGTCCCGAAAGAAAAAGACCATCAGGTTGACGCCCAGTTCCGGGTCGGTTTCGGCCATCTGGTGGCCGGTCAGGGTTGCCAGCGCCTCGACCGCGCCCTTGACGGTGGCCAGCGTCGCGTCGTCGGTGCCAAACACGATGGGCACGATGGGCCGGCCCCAACGGGCGAACAGATATTCGCCGGTTGACCGGGTGAAAAAGGCTTCGACATCGGATGCGGTCAGGCTGGTCATGTCAGGTCGGTCTTTCGGAACCTTCGATCGAGCAGGGGATGCGGGGATAGACGACGCCCAGGGTGATCGCCCGCAGCAGGTAAAGGATATACAACGCGGCCCAAAGGCCGTGGTTTCCATAGGGCAACATCAGCCAAAGGGCCAGAGCGTAGCCCGCGACCGACAGGATCATCGCGTTGCGCATGGCGCGGGTCCAGGTGGCGCCGATGAAGATGCCATCCAGCATGAAACTGGGCAGGCCGATCAGGGGTGACAGGGCCGACCACAGCAGGAACACCCGCGCCGCCGCGCGCACTTCGGGGGCTGTGGTCAACAGGTCGATCACCCAGCCACCGGCCAGCAGAAAGAACGCCGTCATCAGCACCGCGCCCGCCACCGACCATTGAAACGCCATGCGGACGGCGCGGCGCAACTCGGACGCCCGGCGCGCGCCGATGGTCTGGCCGACCAGCGTTTCGGCGGCAAAGGCGAACCCGTCCAGCAGGAACGCCATCAGCATCAGGAATTGCAGCAGCACCTGATTGGCGGCCAGCAGGGTATCGCCCTGCCCCGCCGACAGGAACACGAATGCGGTGAAGCTGGCCTGCAACAGGATTGAACGGACCATGATGTCGCCGTTCACCGAGGCCATGCGCCGCAAGCGCACCGCATCGAATATCCGCGCGCCGGTGCGCACCAGCGCATCGCGGCACAGCCACAGGCCAAGCGCCGCGCCCGACCATTCGGCGATCAGGGTTGCCCCCGCCACCCCTTCGACACCCCAGCCCAGCCCCATGACAAAGACCAGATCCAGCACGATGTTCAGCCCGTTCATCACCAGTTGCAGGACCAGCACGGCGCCGGTGCGCTCCAGCGCGATCAGCCAGCCGGTCAGCGCGTAGGTGGCGATGATCCCGGGTGCGCCCCAAATGCGAATCGACAGATAGCCCTGCGTCAGGCTTTCTACCTGCGCGGACCCCGGCGCGATGGCAAAGGCCGCCCAGAACAGCGGCACCTGCAAGGCGATCAGCACCAGCCCGGCAGCCCCCGCCACCAGCAACCCGCGCTTCAGGATCGCGCCGGCCTCCTCTGGATCACCCGCGCCATGCGCCTGCGCGGTCAGCCCTGTCGTGCCCATTCGCAGGAAGCCGAAGATCCAGTAGACCGACGACAGGATCACCACCCCCATGCCGACGGCACCGATCGGCGCGGCCTGCCCCAACTGTCCGACCACGGCGGTATCCACCAGTCCCAGCAGCGGCACCGTCACATTGGCCGCGACAATCGGCAGCGCAATGCGCAGGATGCGCCGGTGGGTCAGCGGGCGCATCTATTGCGGGTCGTCGCGGCTGGGGATCAGGAAATGCCCCGTGGCCTGCGCGAACAGCCGGCTGCGGTTGTCCTGCCAGGCCTCGACATGCACCGACGCGTAGCGCCGGCCCGAGCGGTTGACGCGGGCGCGGGCATAGGCATCGCGCGGCAGACCCGAGCGCAGGTAATCGACGGTCAGGTCGATGGTCTTGGGCAGGCGCGGCAGGTGATCCGCATCCAGCTTGCGCGGATCCAGCGTACCTTGTTCCATTTCTTCCCACAGGATCGACCAGCTCAATTCGATCATCGCGGTGATTTCCAGAAACGCCGAGGTCACGCCACCATGGATCGCGGGCAGGAACGGGTTGCCGATCAGCTTGTCGTCGAAAGGCAGAACCGCGGTCAACTCGTCGCCGCGCCGGTCAAAGCGGATACCCAGAAAACCGACATAGGGGATGCCGCCGACCAGGGTCTTGAGCGCCCGATCGCGGCGTTCCTTGATGACCTGGACGGGTTCGGGCCTTGGCCGGTTCATGCCTTGCCCTCCGTCGGTTTGGGCTTGCCCGCGTCCATGGTGAACGCGCCCGAGGCCGTGGCCACCGGCAGTCCTTCGTCCTCGTCATGGGCGGTGGCGCGCACGAAAGCCACTGTGCGCGTGGCATGAAAGCATTCGGCACGGGCAACCAGGCGCTGGCCGGGCTTCGCCGCCCGCATGTAGTCGATCCGCAGATCCAGCGTGGCGGTGCCCCTGGCGCCCGGATAGCTCATGACCGCGGCACCGGCGCAGGTGTCCAGCAGCGCCGAAACGGCCCCGCCGGCAATCACGCCTGTTGACGGGTCGCCGATGAAGCGTTCATCCCACGGCATCGACATCGTGGCGGTTCCATCGCCGATGTGTTCCAGCACAAGGCCCAGCGCCTTGGCATGGGGAATCGCCTGTATGAATTGCTGGGCTGGGGTCGGTTCGGTCATACGCTGATCCTGCTCGCCTGGGCGCGGGGCGCGCCACTTCCTGACCCCAGGAATGGCGCGAAATGCCGGCGGTTGGCAAGACCGCGCCGGTCAAACGTCAGGTCAGCAGGGCGCAGGGCGGCGATCAAGATTTATTTCACCTGCGCATTACCCAGAGGTTGCACCCGCCGCGCGCGCGGCTTACGCTGGATCTCAAACCCGGAACACGAGGCTTGCGGCGCGCCAGATGAGCGAACAGAAACTGTCCTTCAAGGAAATGTGCGCCAGGTTCGAGGTCACCCCCCGGACCTTGCGGTATTACGAGTATATCGAACTGCTCAAGCCGCAGAAGGACGGCCGCAACCGCCTGTATGGATCGCGCGAAATCGCCCGCATGACCCTGATCCTGCGCGGTCGCCGGTTCGGCTTCAGCCTGGAAGAACTGCGCCAGTGGTTGCTGATCTACGAAGAACGCGGAACCCGCCCGCAGCTTGAAACCTTTGTCGAGATGGCCGACCGACAGCTGACGGAACTCGACCGTCAGCGCGCCGAACTGGCCGCCACGATCGAGGATCTCAGGGCCACGCGCGACGAAGCCGCGCGCCTGGCCGGCAAGGCCGAGGACTGACCTCCATGGCCGGCTTTACGTTAACGTAAGCCTGTGACCCGACGTCACGGAACCCTGTGACGCCACGTCCAGGATTACGTTTACGTTAACGTCACTTAATCCAGCGCAGTATCACCCCATATAGGGGACAGCGGGGACGACCCCCGACCGTGAGAGGTGCGCATGGAAGACGAATTGATGACCATCCGGCAGATGTGTGACGCGTTCGACGTGACGCCGCGCACCCTGCGTTTTTACGAATCCAAGGAACTGATCTTTCCGCTGCGGGAAGGTCAGAAACGGTTCTACAGCCGCCGCGACCGTGGCCGCCTGAAGCTGATCCTGCGCGGCAAGAAGTTCGGCTTCGCGCTGGAAGAAATGCGCCAGTTGCTGAACCTCTATGATCGTGGCGACGCGCAGGAAGAGCAGCTCAAACGCACCTACGCTGCCGCGCGCGAGCGTCTGGCACAGATGGAACACCAGCGCGACGAACTCAACGAAGCTATCGACGAATTGCGCGAGCAACTGGAAACCGGCGCCGAGATGATCGCCGCCTTCCGCAAGCCCGCGGCCTGACCCGACACCTCGAACCGACCCATTCCGCCCCAGACGGCGACAGGAGACACCCGATGCCCCGCTACAACGCCCCGGTCAAGGACATGCAGTTCATCCTTCACGATGTGCTCAAGGCTTCCGACAGCGACATTCCCGGCTATGCCGATCTGGAGCGCGATTTCACCGCCGCCATCCTGGACGAGGCCGCCA
>CAJQNQ010000049.1 GCA_905479725.1 uncultured Paracoccaceae bacterium
ACAGGGGCAGGGCGGTTCATTCCACCGGGGTGCGGTAGATCATGCGCCGCACCGACCCTGTTTTCGAGCGCATCAGCAGCGTTTCGGTGGTTACCCAGCCGGGCTCGCGCACGATGCCTTGCAGGATCGAGCCTTGCGTCACGCCGGTGGCCGAAAAGATCACATCGGCGGTGACCAACTCGTCGCGCGCATAGATGCGGTCCAGATCGGTAATACCGGCCTTGGCGGCGCGGCCACGTTCGTCATCGTTGCGAAACAGCAGACGGCCATAGATCTGGCCACCCATGCATTTCAGCGCGGCGGCGGCCAGCACCCCTTCGGGCGCGCCGCCAGAGCCCATATACATGTCGATGCCCGTGATCTCGGGCTCGGCGCAATGGATGACCCCGGCCACGTCGCCGTCCGTGATCAGGCGAATCGCCGCGCCGGTGCTGCGCACCTCGTCGATCAGGCCCTCGTGGCGCGGGCGCTCCAGGATGCAGACGGTGATATCCTTGGCCTCGCACCCCTTGGCTTCGGCCAGCGCGTGCACCCGTTCGGCGGGGGACATGTCCAGCGTAACGGTGCCCGCGTCAAACCCCGGCCCGATGGCCAGCTTGTCCATGTAGACATCCGGCGCGTGCAGCAAGGTGCCGCGCGGCGCCATGGCGATGACCGTCAGCGCGTTGGGCATGTCCTTTGCGGTCAGCGTCGTGCCTTCCAGCGGATCCAGCGCGATGTCCACCGCCGGGCCATGCCCGGTGCCGACTTCCTCACCGATGAACAGCATCGGCGCTTCGTCGCGTTCGCCTTCGCCGATGACGACAACCCCTTCGATTTCCAGCATGTTCAACTGGTCGCGCATCGCGTTGACGGCCGCCTGATCGGCGGCTTTCTCGTCGCCGCGCCCAACCCAGTCGGCAGATGCCAGCGCCGCCGCTTCGGACACGCGGGCCAGCCCCAGCGACAAGAGGCGATCCATGAAGGCGGGATATTCAGTCATTTCGGGGCTTCCCTGATTTTTTGAACTGCTCTCGCATCTTGTAGCGGCTTGGCCACGACGCGCCAAGCACCAACACCCGTTGATTGTGTCCAGATTGCGCCGGAAGCCGCAAAATCCTGTGCTGGGATGCGCTGCTAACGCTAACGCTAGCGATTGGTCCGCCAGGACAGTCGCGGTGGTGGACGTCGCGGCCTGATTTCGCGCGTGGCGGGTGGGTCCGCGACGGGTGTCTTCGAAATCGCCGCCGCCGCGCGGATGCGATCCGCGCACTACAGCCAGGTCAGGGTTGAAAGCAGGCCGGGTTTCCCCGCTCAGACTTCTTCGATGCGCAGAGCGACCGGGGCACCGACCATGACGCCACTATCGGCGAACCGCTCCAGCGCCAGCGCGATATCATCGGATGACGCCTTGTGCGTCACGATCAACACGGGCGCATGAGCGTCCTCATGCTGATACTGGCGCAACCGATCGATGGACACGCCGCTGTCGCCCAGAATGGTCGCGATCTTGGCCAGTGCGCCGGGCTTGTCCAGCAACACCATGCGCAGATACCAGGGCGCGCCGGTTGAAACGACGGCGGCCGGAGCCTCGGCCAGCGTATCGGCGGGTTGGCCAAAGGTCGGCAAGCGCAATCCGCGCGCGATATCCATCACGTCGCCCAACACCGCGCTGGCGGTCGGGCCCTCGCCGGCGCCAGCACCGCGCAGCACGATCTGGCCGACCGCGTCGCCCTCGATCACCACCATGTTGGTGCCGCCCTGCAACTGACCCAGCGGATGGGTCTCAGGCACCAGGCACGGCGTCATGCGCTGCTCCAGCCCGCGTCCGGTCATCTGCGCGACACCCAGCAGCTTGATCGCATAGCCCATGTCGCGCGCCAGCTTGATATCGTCGATGGAGACCGCGCCGATCCCCTGCAACACCACCGAGTCGAAATCGACCTTGGTGCCGAAGGCGATGGCCGACAGCAGGCTCAGCTTGTGGCCGGCGTCGATGCCGCCGACATCCAGGTTGGGATCGGCTTCCAGAAAACCCAGCTTGCCGGCTTCCTCGAACACCGTGTCATAGGGCAGGCCAGCGCTTTCCATCCGGGTCAGGATGTAGTTGCAGGTGCCGTTCATCACGCCCATGACCCGCTGGATACGGTTCCCCGCCAGGCCTTCGGTCAGCGCCTTTATCACCGGGATGCCGCCCGCCACGGCGGCCTCGAAGCGCAAGCTGCGCTGATGGTTCTCGGCCAGGGCGGCCAGCGCATGGCCATGATGGGCCAGCAAGGCCTTGTTGGCGGTCACCACATCCTTGCCGTTCTTCAGCGCGGCTTCGACCAGTGCCTTGGCGGCGCCGTTTTCACCGCCCATCAATTCGATCACCACATCCACGTCATCGCGCCGGGCCAGGGCAACGGGATCGTACTCCCAGGCATAGTCCGAAATGTCGATGCCCCGTTTCTTCTTGCGCGAATTGGCGCAGACGGCGGTGATCCGGATCGGCCGGCCCGCGCGCAAGGCCAGCATCGTGGCATGGCTTTGCACGATGCGCACCACGCCGACGCCCACGGTGCCAAGACCGGCGATGCCAAGACGAAGGGGGCTGGACATGAACGAACCTCGATCCTTGATGGCCCGGCCTGGACGGGCGTTGTGCGTGGATTATCCGTTCACGGGGATGGGTGCAATGTGCCGATGTGCTGCCCGCGCTTGAATTGCTCCGCGCAAGTGCCGGGACTTGCGGGCAGGCGGCGGGTGGCCGGGCGCTCAGATATGTTGGGCGCGCAATGCCTCGGCGCGCCTGTGCAACAGCCTGCGGTCCTCGTCCGACATACCGTTCCACTGCAACTGCCGCGCGCGCGCGCGCAGCCGGGCGCCGCGCAGGGCCAGTTCGTTGGTCATTCTTGCGCCGCGAGTTGTATCCGAGATGGCCTCGGATCGCGCGGCAATCTGCTGGGTTGTCAGCAGCGGTGGCGCATCGCTGGCCACCAAGCCACCGCATCCGGCCAGCGCGACCATCGCGGCCAACGCGAACAGGGACTGGGGGCGGGGGAAAGGAGACATGGCACCAGGCGCTTGGGGGTCTGGCGATACAATAGCCAAACCCGCTTCCGGTGTGAAGGCGCAATTGGGTGCGGCGCGGGCGGTTTCGGGGTTGAATTGAACGGTCGTTCAGTGACAATGGGCCATGGCCCGCAAACCCGGATCCCGCGCAGACATTACCGGACCCCGCGTGCGGGACGCCGCCTTGAAGCTGTTCGCGCGCGATGGTTACGCCGCAGTGTCCATGCGCCAGATCGCGTCCGAGATCGGAGTGCAGGCGGGGGCGCTCTATCTCTATACCGCCGACAAGCAAAGCCTGCTCTTTGACCTGATGAATGGTCACATGGAGGCGCTGCTGGCGGCCTGGGCGGATACGGTGCCACCTCAGGGCGATGCCATCACCCGGCTGGAGCATTTCGCGCGGTTTCACATCCGCTTTCACGCGGCGCGCGCGGATGCGGTGTTCATCGCCTATATGGAATTGCGCAATCTGTCGGACGAGAACTTCGCGGTGATCGAGGATCTTCGGCGCCGATACGAGGCCGAACTGGCGCGAATTCTGGAACAGGGCCAGGCCGAAGGCTGTCTGACCGTGCCGGATATCAAGTTGGCCACCATGGCGCTGATTGCCATGCTGACTGGCGTCAACACCTGGTTTCGCGAGGGCGGGCGTCTGAGCCGCGACCGGGTCGAGGATATCTATGTCGATATGGTCCTCAAGGCGGCGGGCGCTGCGCGTGCGGGAACGCCGACAGGCTGACCGGGTTGACCGGTCCTGTGCGGCGTTCCACGGGTATGGGCATCAGGACCGACCGTTTGACCCCACGATCAGCCGCGACTGGCACTCGGCCCTGCCATAGGTGCCGACAAAGATGACATAGGGGCCGGTTTGCGGGTTTCTGACCGTCAGACCGGCATTCCAGCCGCTCACGTCATCGTTGAACCACCACTGGCCGGAGGGATCGCGCATGATAAGCGTGGTGTCACAGCTGTAGCCGTTGTTGCCGTCATCGGTGCGGATCACCAGGTCGGGGGTTCCCACCTGACCGGTCTGCCCGACATAGTTCAGCACAAGGTTGGGGGAACCGCCGGCATAGCGGCGGCCGCCTGTATCAGGGCAATTCCGGATGTTCTGCGGCCCGCCTGCGTTGCGCAGCACCGATACCGCGCTCGATTGCAGGTCGCTGGCGGTCATCGTCAGCCACGGGGCCGGGGCCCGGTAGTCGGGGCATCCGGAATACCGGGCAAAGCCGGTGAGCGTGTCGTAACCGACCAGCGCGTTGGGGTCGGGCGAATATTGCGCCGCACCTGCGGCCCCGGTCGCGGTGATCGACACGTTGTCCAGACCAAAGGATTCGTCGCGGATGGCGCCATTGGTCGTGGCGCTGAAGCCCAGCCGGAATTGCGCGGGGGCATCCGTCAGGGTCAGTTCGACGGCCCAGAGCTGATCGCGGGCACTGCCGCCATAAAAATTCTGCCCGGTGATTTCGGGCACCATGACCAATTGATACGCGGCGCCACCGACATAACCCGATGCCGTGCGCCGGTTGCCATACACACCGCTGGCGGCCGAGGTGAAGGCGTCCATGGTGATCGGCATATCGTCGATCAGCAGGGTGATCGTGTCGCCGCGCTGGTTGGCGGGATCGAACCCGTCCCAAGTATCGAACAGCATCAGGTCAAAACGGATCGTGGCCTGCGCGGGTGCGGTTCCCAGATCGACCGCAAGCCGCACCGGGGTCTGCAAGGTCTCGGACCCGAACGGACCCAGGAAGCCGCCGCCGCCCGCCGATCCGCTGGTCGTGGTGCTGCTGGTCCAGCCTGTGGTGACCCCCGTGTCGAACGAGAAGCTGGTCCCTGCGTCCGGATCAGGATCGGGATCGGTGCCGCCGCCGCCGTCGGGATCGGGCAGGCCGGTATCGTCACTGGTCCAGGCGACCTCGTAGGCGGCTTCGGGAAAGATCGGATCGACGCCCTCGAAATTGATCCAGGGGGCGAAGCGGGGCCGCACCACCACCACAGGGTTGAAGCGCATCTCCCCCAGACCGACATTGGCGAAGGGCGACCACAGCGCAAAGGTTTCAACGACCAGCAGCGCCTCGCCGGGCAGAACGGGGGGAATGCGGCTGGGCAGATCGCTGACCGGCATCTGTGCCGCCGCGCCGGCGAAACTGAACGAGGTGTCATTGCCGAACAAGGCTTGCAGCGTGGTCAGGTCGCCCGCCTGCATCAGTTCGAACGTATCGGTGGGCAAACCGGACATGCCCCGTGTGCCATAAGACCATTGCAGCATGTTGCGCTGGTTCGTGCTGTCCCAGATGATCGACGACACGCGGATGCGCGACGGGTAGCGCCCATCCAGCAGGACATCGAACACATCGTTCATGCCTTCGACATAGGCGGCATCAAAAAGATCCGTCTCGCGCGACATGATGTCGGCCACCGTCTGCGCGGCCATCTGCGCCTGATAACGGTCACGGAATCCGTCATAGAACACCACGGTCGCCGCCAGCGCCCAGAACAGGATGGGCACCACGATGACCAGTTCCACCGATACCGAGCCGTCGGTTTCGCGGCGAAACCTGTCGGGCAGAAGGAAATTCATCAGGGTCTTGGCAAACATGGCGGACCTGCTGGGTTGAGGGCGGGGATCATATGCGCGAACCGCTCAGGTGGGTTCATTGGCGAACGCAGCGTTCGTGACAATGTTGTAGGCACCCGTTGCATCGGCCTCCATGCCCAGAACCATTCCGGTCAGGGCAATGAACGGATCGGCGGCGATGCAGACACGGATCAGCATCAGTTCCTGGTTGCCAGCGCCCGGATTGAAGGCCAGCACCGGCTGGATGTCTTGCTCGCGGTTGACGCATTGCGCCGGGGCGTCCAGGCCGGTGAAGTTCGTGGTGTCGACGGGGCGCATCTCGATGGCGATATTGCTGGTGCAATTCGGGATCAGGATCGTGCCGTCACAGATCATCTGCCGGAACGCGGTGAATCCGGTCTGATCGACCGTCCCCAACCGGACCTGACGCACCGCCATATCGACCGAGCGATCCAGAAACACCTGCCGCAGCATGACCGCGCCAAAATCGATCGACGAGAACAGGAAGGTCAGCACCAGCGGCACGGCAATGACAAATTCGACCGTCGCCGAACCGTGGTCTTGGCGCCTGAACCGGGCAAGAAGGCTGCGCAACCGGGTCATAGCGTCAACCTCAGGGCCTGGGTCTGGATGTTCGATCCGATACCCTGAAAGACCGACAGCAGTTCCGTCGTCGTCGCGTTGAAGTAGTGGCTGGGCGACGAGGCGCAGGCCTGCATCAGCGCCGCACCCCGTGTCGGGGCCTGAAAGGCGATGGAATAGATCAGCACGCCTTGCGCCTTCAACGCCGTGCACGTGGCGAGCGTATTGGCGTCTTGCTGGGTCGTGGGATAGCGCGCGCCGCAACAGTTCTGGCCATCGGTCAGCAGGATCAGGGCCCGCACGACGTTGGGTTCTTCCCAGTCGAAGGGGCGCCCTTCGAACACCGGGTCCACCTCGCCATTGGCGATCAGTTGAGAGATCACGGGCTGCATCGTGGGATCAAAGAACAAGGCGCCATTGCGCAGGCCCAGATCGATCGAGGTGGTTCCCGATGCGCGCAGGTCGTTCAGATAGGTGGACGCCGTCGTCGCGGTGCTCATGTAGGGACGGATGGTGCGCCAGGCCTGCGTGCTGCAATTGTTGCGCGACACCGAACTGTTGATGCTGTTCAGAACCGTATCCCAGACCGACCAGTCCAGGCAGGCGCCATTTGTCCCGGACACGTTGTTCATGAGGTTGACCATGCCGGATGGCGGCAGCACCCAGGCATCATAGGGCACCATGGTCACGGCCACGTCGCCCGGCTCGGCGTCGGTCAGCAGCGCGTCGGTCAGGTTCACGGCAGCCGTGCGCATGGTGCCGATCTTGCCCTGACCGTTCATCGAGCCGGACACATCCAGCACCATGACCAGTTCGATGCGCGCACCGCCGCCTTCGGCCTCGGTTGCGCGGGCCGGGGTGACAACGCTGAAATCATTGATCCCCAGCATGTTCATGAACAACGTGGGCACGGTGGCGGCGGGCACCACCGTCACCGTGCGGCCGGTTTCCGCGTCTTCCTCGACAATGACGCGGCCGCCCAGTTGGGCCGTCAGACCTTCGGCCGCGAAATAGGCATCGACAATCTGCTGCGGAGTCGCGTTCGACACGTTCTCGCGCAGCGAGGTTGCGGCCAGAACCGCGCGGTCGGCGGTGTTCTGCATGCGAACTCGCTCGTTCTCGTTGCGCATCATGTCGATGGCCAGGCCGCCGACCAGCAACATGGCGAAGAACACGAAGACCGAGAAAACCGCCATCGATCCGTCATCCCGGCGGCCGAAGCGGCGCAGCCCGGACAGCGGTGCGAAACGGTTCGTGGCAATCTGTTGGCGGAGGGAATGCAGCATTTTCGGGCACCCAATCTGAACGCAAGGCCGACGCGGAGGGAGCCGCATCGTTCATTTTCACGCTCAGACTACCGATCACTGGTGGCCAAATTACGGCACCAAGCCGCCCCTTTGTGGCGAAGATAAGGCGGAATCGCCGGACTGGCGCAAGTGGGTAAACAATGCGTTTCCATCCGGGAATTCAGCCGCCCATCCCGAACCGCCGCCGATTCCAATCGAATCTCAACCGAAATCCCGTGCCAGCCGGCAAAACGCCTCCAGGTCGATTTCCTCGGCGCGGGCGGTGGGCCTGATCCCAAGCCGCTCCAGCCGCGCTCCGATCGCCGGATCCAGTCCTTTCAGGCTGGCGCGCAGCATCTTGCGC
>CAJQNQ010000050.1 GCA_905479725.1 uncultured Paracoccaceae bacterium
ACCGTCAGATCCGCCCCATCGCGGGCGATCAGGCGCAGGGGCTTTTCGGCCCCGTCTTCGAACCGTGCATCAGTCATCGCCTGCGTCATCCTCGTTCCTGGCGCGGGCCTGTGCCTTGCGCCTTGCTATATTGGCTTTCAACGCCGCCTTGACCCGGGTTTCGCGGGCCGCGTCGCCCTTGGTGCCCTTGACCGACCTGACCTTGCGCGCGGGTTGCGGCGCGGCGGGCTGAATGGCTTTGTCAGGGCTTGCGGCTTTGGGATCGTCCTGCGTCATGTGGCCTGTCTTATCCCAGCCTGAAAAAACCGTCCAGACAGGGCTTGCGCGTTCCGCATTTTGCGTCTAATCCACCGCCCGTGGTGACGTTGCTATGGCTCGGCTTCAGGGCGCTCTCTTGGTTTGTGGGGTCTCTGAACAACAAAGCGGCTGAAACCAAAGGGCTTTTTCAGAGCCAGCTTGCATCGGGGCTACCCCGGGTAGCGAACTGGAAAACGGATGCTGTGGTAGCTCAGTGGTAGAGCACACCCTTGGTAAGGGTGAGGTCGAGAGTTCAATCCTCTCTCACAGCACCATCCCTCTTCCCCGGATCGATCCAGCACTAGCGGATGGCAGACCTGTCCGCCCATGCGTGTGCCCCCGCAAAATTCACATTCCGAGGGTCGGACAGGGCACGAACGCCCTGACCCTTGCTTTCGCTCTACCTTGCAGCTTGTGCTGGCCTTACTCTTCCAGTTCGCGCGCCGACAGAAGGTAGTAGTTCCGTGTCGGTGCGTTGATGGTTTGATCGGCCAGAACGCGCAGGGCGTTGACCTTCAGCGTCTTGGCCGCCTCAACCTCGGCACCCGCAGCGATCAGCCTGTCCGCAAGTTCCAGTGCCCATTGGTGATCCGCATCGGCCACAGCCTGTTGCGCCGCCGCCAGAACATTGGCCGCCCCACCAGCCAGGGCAATGATCCGGCCGGCTTCTTCGGCTGCCGGCAACTGGCCCAGGCTGGTCGGGTTGCCATCGAACCAGCCCAGCGTGCCGGCGAAATAGGCGCGCGAGGCATAGGCGATCATGCCGTAATATTCCTGCAAGTAGGGCTTTTCAGCCAGGTGCGGCGGCAGCTTCAACCCGGCGGCAACGGTCACCGGGTCCAGCCCCGCATTCATCCCCTTCACCGTTTCGCTCACCACGAACCGGATGGCGTCGCGGTAGCCGGTCAGCGATTCGATGATCTGCGCTGCACCGATGATGGGTGAGGTATGACCGGGCGCAAGCACATCGGGTGCGTAGGCCATCAACTGGTCCATCGTGTCGGCCCAGGCATCGAAATCGCGGTAGGGCGTCCCGCGAATGGCATACAGGTTGGGAAAGGCATGATAGAAATTGTCGCCGCTGAACAGGATCCGTTCGGGCGACCACCAGACGATCAGGTGATCCGGCGTTTCACCCGGTGCCTTGGCCAGTTCCAGATCAAACCCCTCGCGCGTGACGGTCGTCGTCTGGCCGATCCGCACTGTCGGTTCCAGATACCCCGCGCCCATGCCCTTCATCGGCCGGTCACCGGGGCCGACCCCCAGGCTGACGCGCTCGTCCGGGCGCAGGCTGATGCCGAACTGGCGCTTGGTGCGGGCCATCAGGGCCGCGTTGGGCGCCGGGCGTGACTGGTCGACGCCGACCAGATCGGATTCGAAATTGTCGGACGCGATCACCTCGACATCGCGCCCCTCGGCAAACACCGTCGCGCCGGAGATATGGTCGCGGTGCGAATGAGTCAGGATGATGGTGGTGATCGGCAAGGACGAATGCTGGCGGAAATCGGCGAGGATGTTTTCGGCGGCTTGCGTGGTTTCCGTGGTGTCGATGGCGATCACTCCCGTCGCGCCCACCAGGAAATGCACGTTCGACGCGGCATAGCCAACCGCCGAAAAGACGCCGGGCGAGAGCTCATGGATCCTCTTGATGAACTGTGCGTTCTGGGCGATCAGATTCGGATGGGCGGGCATGGCGTGTCTCCAGTCTGTTTGGGGGGCAAGGCAGAGGGGGTCAAGAACGCGGCATGACGGTGCTCAGCCCGACAGCGGCGCGGCGGTCTGCACCTGCGCCAGGTCAATGCCGGAATAGCTTATCAGGTCGCTCAGCGTCAGGGCTTCGTTTCGCTTTTCAAACACTTCGATGTATTCGACCATGGTGTTGGAATGCTCGCGCATCACACCCTCGGCGCGCACCGCGTCGCCCTTCTGGATCGCCTCATAGATCACCTTGTGCTGCGCGTTGCCGAACCGGAGCCGGAACAGACTGCGTTCCACCCCCTGGGGCGAGGACAACACCTGCCTGTCGAACACCATGGAGCCGACCTCAAGCATCGGCAGGTGGCTGATCTGGTTGCAGGTGAACCCGACAAAATCGTTGCCGCAGCCATCCAGAATCGTTTTGTGGAAATTGGCATTTTGCTGCTGAAGCTGGCGAAGCGTGGCGTCATCCATCACGCCCAGCCCGATCAGCCGTTCGATCTCGTCGATGGCAGCGGCGAGGTTGGGCAATTGGTTGTGGCGCCCCGGCGACATGGCCATGAGCCGCGCGGCCAGGCTTTCCAGATGACCGCGCACCTGCACGGCCTGAAGAATGTCGGCCACCGTGGGGCTGTGCACCTGATAGCCGCGACCGCCGCCCCGGCGGATCACGCCTTCACGCTCCAGCAAGCGCAGCGCCAGGCGCACCGGGGTTCGCGAAACGCCGAAGAGGTCGCATAGCTGCGCCTCCGACAGGCGTTCGCCCTCGTGGAACTTGCCCTGAATGATCGCCGCCCTGATCCGGGCTGCAAGGTCGGTATCGATAGAATCCATGCTGGCATTCATGCGGCTTGGGATCCCAAAGTCAAGCGTAGACAGCCATTTTGCCAATTGATGCGCGGAAAATGCTTGATTTGGGATCCCTGACAGGGCTTAACTGGGGTTAACGGGCGACTCGGCCCCAAACCGGGCTTTGGTTGGGATCCCAAACGCACCATTGGCCCCGCCGCGACAATCACGTGACGAAAGATCGACAGATGAACACCGGACCGGACATCAGGACGCTACAGCATTTCATCGGCGGCGCATGGCTCGATGCCGGCGGTGGCGAGGGTTTTGACGTGCTCAACCCGCTGGATGACAGCCCCTATGCGCGCGCAGCCAGGGGCACGGGCGACGATATGCGCCGGGCCATCGCCGCCGCGCGGGCCGCCTTTCCCGCCTACCGCGATACCACCCCGAGCGAGCGTGAACGCTGGCTGCTGCGCGTGGCCGAGATTATGGAGGCGCGCAAGGACGATCTGGTCAACTGCCTGATCGACGAGATCGGCTCGCCGATCCAGAAGGCGATGTTCGAATTCACCAAGGGGCTGACCATGGTGCGCGCCGCCGCCGGCCTGTGCCGCAACGTGCGCGGCGAAACCATCCCGTCGGATCGCCCGGGCACGTTTTCGATGTCGATCCGCGCGCCGCGCGGCGTGGTGGCCGTGATTACGCCGTTCAATGTGCCGCTCATCAAGACCACGCGGCTGGTCGCCAATGCGCTGGCCGTGGGCAACACGGTGGTGCATCTGCCCTCGGAAATGGCCCCGCATCTGAGCCTGATCTTTGCCGAAATCGTCGCCGAGGCCGGGGTCCCGGCGGGGGCCTACAATGTCGTCACCGGGCTGGGCGCCGAGATCGGCGACGACCTGACCAGCAGCACGGATGTCGATTTTGTCACCTTCACAGGCTCGTCGATCATCGGCCAGCACATCAACGAGATCTGCGCGAAGAACAAGACGCCCGCCACGCTGGAACTGGGCGGCAAAAGCCCGACCCTGGTGATGGCCGATGCCGATCTGGACAAGGTTATGCCCCTGGCGGCGCGGTCGGTCTTCATGTTCGGCGGTCAGGCCTGCATCGCGTCCAGTCGGTTCTATGTCGAACGCCCGATCTACGACGAATTCGTCAAGCGCTTCGCGATGATCGCATCCAGGCTGGGCATGGGCGATCTGCGCGACCCCAACACCGTCATCGCACCGATCATTTCCGGGCGCCAGCGCCAGCGGGTCCGCGATCACATCGCCAACGCGGTGGCGGGCGGTGCGAGCATCGTTGCCGGCGGCGGATGGGAGGGCAATCGCTGCCAGCCGACCCTGCTGACCGGCGTGTCCGAGGACATGACCGTCTGCCGGTCCGAAACCTTTGGCCCGGTCACCTCGATCTATCCGATCGACAGCTATGAAGAGGGCTTGGCCAAGGCCAATGACACCGAATACGGCCTGTCCTCGGCGATCTTCACCAGGGACATAGACCGCGCGTTCCACTTCGCGCGCAACAGCAACGCCGGCATGTGCCACATCAATGGCCCGACCATCCATGACGAGGCCCATGTGCCCTTTGGCGGCAACGGCGAAAGCGGTGTCGGGCGCGAAGGCACCGACGCCGACATGGACGCCATGACCGAACTGAAATGGGTGACCGTGCAGCTATGACATTCACGCTTTACCATCACGGATCATCCGTTTGCGCCGCCAAGGTCCGGTTCGCCATGGCCGAAAAGGGCCTGGAGTGGGACGGGATCTATGTCGACATCCTCAAGGGCGAGCAGTTCGATCCTGAATACCAGAAGCTCAACCCCAAGTCGGTCGTGCCGACGCTGGTGCACGAGGGCAAGGTCATCACCGACAGCACGGTGATCTGCGAATACCTTGACCGGATCGCGCCCGAATCCAGCCTGCATCCGACGGATCCCTACGATTACGCGCAGGTGCGCTACTGGACCAAGGCGGTGGACGAGGATCTGCACCCGGCCTGCGGTGCGGTGACCTTCGTCTGTTCGCACCGCCACACCGTGGCCCGCAATCTTGGGCCCGAAGGGGTCAGGGAATTCCTGGCCTCGACACCGGAATTTTCGGTCACGGCAGACTGGAACACCAAGAAGAAGATCTTCGTCCGTGACGGGTTCGACGCGCCCGAAGCGCCTGAAAAGATCAAGCTCTATGACCGCTACCTGCACAAGATGGACGCTGCGCTGAGCGGCGGCAAGCACTGGCTGGTGGGCGACAGGCTGTCGATCGCCGATGTCGCGATGACGCCGTATGTCAACCGCATGGCGATGATGTCCATGCGCGGCCTGTGGGACGAGGGCCGCCTGCCGAACCTTGCGGCATGGTTCGCCCGGATCGAGGCCCTGCCGAATTTCACGGGCGCCCTGCTGGACTGGGTGCCCGAAGACCTGACCCATGATCTGCGCGACAACGGGGCCAAGAGCTGGCCCGAAGTCGCCCGGATCCTGGACATCGCAATCTGAACAGGGAGGGGCGCAATGGGACGTCTGACAGGAAAAACCGCTGCAATCACCGGGGCGGCGCGTGGCATCGGCGCGGTCATGGCAAAACGCATGGCCGAGGAAGGCGCGAATATCGTCGTCGGCGATGTTCTGGACACGGCGCGCACCGTGGCCGAGATCACCGAAGCCGGCGGCAAGGCTATCGGCCTGCATGTCGATGTCACCTCGGACGCGGACCTGGCGGCCATGGTCGCAGCAGCCGAGTCAGAGTTCGGCAGCCTGGACATCCTGGTCAACAACGCCTCGATCTTTGCCGCATTGCAGCCCATGCCGTTCCTGCAGATCGACAATGACGAATTCGACCGCGTGATGACGGTGAACACGCGCGGCGTGCATCAGGCAACCAGGGCGGCGGTGCCGGCGATGCTGCGCGCCGGTCACGGCAAGATCGTCAACATCGCTTCGGGCACATTCTATTACGGCCCGCCGGGCCTGTCGCATTACACGGCGTCCAAGGGGGCGGTGATCGCCCTGACGCGCTGCCACGCGCGCGAACTGGGCGACAAGAACATCCAGATCAACGCCATTGCGCCCGGCCTGACCGAAAGCGAGGCGATGCAGGGCCATACCGGCTTCGATCCGGCGCGCGCGCCGACGGTGGCGTCGCGCTCGATCAAGCGCGAGATGCTGCCCGAGGATCTGCTGGGCTCTCTGATGTATCTGATTACCGACGACAGCAATTTCGTCACGGGCCAGACGCTGAATGTCGATGGCGGCAAAGTGAACCTGTAGGTCCAGATGAACAAACGCTATTCCCTTGTGCCCCCTGGCGGCGGACCGAATTACGACTGGTCCGCCGACCACACCTTCGTCAAGGTTTCGGCCGCCGATACTGGCGGGAATTTCACGCTGATGGAGGACAATCTGAAGGCCAATTTCAGGTTGGGTCTGCACATGCACCGGTCCCACGCGGAAACCTTCTACATTCTGGAGGGATCGGTGGCGTTCTACGTGGATGGCGACTGGATGACCGCATCCCCCGGCACCTGCCTGCACATTCCGCCCGGGATCGAACATGCCTGCACGTTGTCCGACGGCACCACCGGCGCGCGGATGTTGATGATCTTCCAGCCCGCAGGCTTCGATCAGTTCCTGGCCGAAATGACCACGATGACCGACGCCGATTTCCAGGACGAGGCGCTGATGGCCGCCCTGAATGCGAAATACGACATCGTCCCGCTGGGCCCGGTGCCCGATAGGCCGAAGGGTTGATGACATGACCACCCACCGCAACCTGCTGTTCATCATGTGCGACCAGTTGCGCTGGGACTACCTGTCCTGCGCCGGCCACAAGACGCTCCACACCCCCAATATCGACGCGCTTGCGGCGCGCGGTGTGCGCTTTTCCAATGCGTATTGCAATTCGCCGATCTGCGGCCCCAGCCGGATGAGCATCTATACCGGGCGCTACATGTCATCGCATGGGGCGACAGCAAATTTCGTTCCGCTGCGCATCGGTGAACGCAATATCGGTGACTACCTGAAACCTTTGGGCGTGCGCCCCGTTCTGGTCGGCAAGACGCACATGATCCCGGACCGCGACGGGATGCAGCGCCTTGGCCTTGATCCGCAAAGCCCGCTGGGCGTTCACCACTGTCAGGCCGGGTTCGAACCCTTCGAGCGCGACGACGGCATTTTCCCCGACACGATGATGAAAGCGCAGCCGCGCTACAATGACTACCTGCGCAGCCGGGGCCATGAGGGTGGCAACCCCTGGCACTGGGCGGCGAACGCCGTCGACACGCCCGATGGCGTCCGGTCCGGGTTCTTCAACGATATCGCCCACCTTCCGGCGCGGGTCACGGATGAAGACTCCGAAACGCCCTACATGACGCGCCGGGCGATGGAATTCCTGGCCCGGGATGACGGCGAAAAGCCATGGCTGCTGCATCTGTCCTACATCAAGCCGCACTGGCCCTATATCGCGCCACCGCCCTACAACGACATGTTCGGCCCCGATGACGTGCAGGCCCCGGTCCGGTCCGAGGCGGAACTGGTCGATGCCAACCCGCTGATGGCGCATTTCATCGACCGGATCGCCGGCCAGACCTTCAGCCGCGAGGACGCCGTTCGCCGGATCGTGCCGACCTATATGGGGCTCATCAAGCAGATCGACGACCAGCTGGGCCTGCTGTTCGACTTCATGGACAGCCGGGGACTGCTGGAGTCGACCACCATCGTGTTCACCTCGGATCACGGGGATTACCTGGGCGATCACTGGATGGGCGACAAGGACTATTTTCATGACCCGTCGGTCAAGATCCCGCTGATCGTCGCAGACCCCGACCCGATGATGGATGCCACGCGCGGCACCGTGTCCAATGCGCTGGTGCAGGGGATTGACCTGTTGCCGACCTTTATCGAGCATTTCGGCGGTCAGGTTCCCAGGCACCTGATCGACGGCGTCTCGCTGCGCCCCTTGCTGACGGGCGAAGCCGAAAGTGTCAACGACATCGTCGTCTCCGAATATGATTACCACCAGCAGGTCTTTGCCGCGCAGACCGGGCGCGGGCCGCGCGACTGCCGGATCTACATGGTTATGAGCCGGGATTGGAAATACATCCACGCCCCCGGCTTCGCACCCGTGCTGTTCGACCGCGCCAATGACCCTGACGAGGTGACCGATCTCGGCCTGTCGGGCGAACACGAACCGGTGCGCGCCCGGATGCACGCGCGGCTGGCCGACTGGGCGCTGCAATACCGCCAGCGCGAAACCTATGACGATGCCACCGCGGCGCGGTTTTCAGGGTTCGAGGAAAAGGCCGGGGTGCTGATCGGCTACTGGGACGAGCGCGACATGCTGGACCCGGCCAATATTCCGACACCCGACAACCAGCCCGCCCTTGCGCCGGACGCCGGCGACCGGGGGACAGCATGACCCAGCGCCCCGTTGAACTCCGCGTTGCCGGGGTCGCATCCTTCTGTTTCACGCTGGTGATCCTGACCTACGCCGCCGCCGGGCCGATATCGGAACTGGTGCGCTGGATCATCGAAGCCACCACGCCCGCATTCGACGAATTGTCCCGGCGCGATCAGCGGATCCTGTTTCGCGAGCATTGGCTGGGCGCGGGCTTCAAGGCGTTCGAGAGGGTCTTTTTGCTGCCGACCGGGCTGATCCTGGGGCTGCCATTGCTGTTTGCTTTCGGCATATCCTTCTTGTCCCTGCCGATGCGGTGGCGCTGGTTGAACTGGGCGCTGACAGCGGTGTCCACTCTGGTCTTGCTGTTCTGGGTGTCAAAGCTGCTGGCGGTCGATGGCGGCGCGTTGCCGTCTGCCCGCCCCTTGGATTTCTGGTTGTTCCCGCTGGCGACGGCGCTGGTCCTGTATCTGACCTGGCGCCAGTTTGGCGGCTTCATCGTCGGATTCTGCCTGTTCTGGATCGGCTATTTCTTCGTGCGCGGCGTGCTGCCCGCCTGGACCGGGATTCTGGCCGGATCCGAGGCAACAGCCGCGCAATCCATGCGCTCGATGGTGCTGAATTTCTGGTCCCAGACGGGCGGGATGTTTGGCCAGCCCTTGCAGGTCGTTTCCGGCAACGTGCTGATCTTCATCGTCTTTGGCGCGGTGCTGATGGCGTCCGGCGCGGGCGAGTTGCTGATGAAGATCGCCAACCGCCTGACCGGGCGCTTCACCGGCGGCGCGGCCCATGCCGCCGTGGCCTCTTCGGCGCTGTTCGGCACTCTCTCGGGCGCGGCGATCTCGAATGTCGTATCGACCGGCGTGATGACCATTCCGGTCATCAAGAAATCGGGCTTTCGCCCCGCCTTTGCCGCCGCGGTCGAGGCCGCGGCCTCGACCGGCGGGCAAGTCATGCCGCCGGTGATGGGGGTTGTCGCGTTCTTTGTCGCCGGGCAGATCGGGCTTGAATATCGCTACATCGTTGTCGCGGCCATCGTTCCCGCGATCCTGTTCTACCTGGGCACTTTCCTGACCGTCTATTTCGAGGCGCGCCGCCAGGGCATTGGCCCGCTGCCGCCCGAAGCGCGCCCCGGGCTGACCGGCAAGGAGCGCATCCAGACCCTGGTGTTCATCCTGCCGCTGGGCACGCTGAGCTATTTTCTCTTTGAGCAGCCCTCGGTGCAGAAAGCCGGGTTCTACGGCTTCATCGTCGCCCTGGTCAGTGCCCTGGTGCTGTTTCGCGATTTCCGGTCCTGGAGCAGGCTTTATCGCGCCTTTGCCGAAGCCGGGCGCATGTCGGCGTCGATCATCGTGATCGTCGCGGCGATCGGTCTGATCGTCGGGCTGATCCAGGTTTCCGGCTTTTCGGGCCGCCTGTCCCTGTTGCTGACCCAGCTTGCCGATGGGCCGCTGTTCCTGACGCTGGTTATCGTCGCGCTTGGGTCTACCGTGCTGGGGATGGGGCTTCCGCCGGGGGCGACCTATTTCATCATCGTCATCGCCCTGTCATCGGGCATCGACGCGGTCGGCATCGCGCCGCTGACCCTGCACCTGTTCGTCGTGTTCTTTGCCGTGATGTCGACCGTCACGCCGCCAGTGGCGCTTGCCGCCTTTGCCGCTGCACCGATTGCCGGGGCCAACCCGGTGGAGACGGGCTTTCAGGCAGCGCGCCTGGCTCTGGCCGGTTTCATCATACCCTTCGTTTTTGTCTACCACCCGGCGGTGCTCTACAAGCTTCAGGTCCTGTTCGAATGGTTCGGCGGCGAATTGCCGAATTCGCGCGCCATGGTCGACGTGGCAACCGTCGGCTGGCCGGAATTCTTCTGGATCCTGATCGCCTTCGCTCTGGCCATGTGGCTGATCGCTTCGGCCCTGACCGGGTATGAAAAGAACCGCCTGAACCGCTACGAGCGCCTGCTGCGCTCCGTGGTCGGGCTGGTGGTTCTGGTTCCAAATATGGTGATCGCCGTGCCGGCGTTTGCCGCCGGTGTCGGGCTGGTTGTCCTGCACCGATTCCTGGGGGGCGAGCCATCGCCTGTCGATCAGCTTGCCCCCGCACATCGCACGGAATGAGGGAGGAAAACTCATGCGTATTCTAGCCGCGGCCACGTGTTCGGCCATGATTCTGACGGGGGCCGCGCAGGCCCAGGACACAACATTGCGAATGGCGACCATCGCGCCCGGTCTGAGCGCGGCGATCACCATGGCGACCTTCGCCAATATCGTCACCGACAATCTTGATGACATCAGTATCGAGGTCTCGGGCGGGGGTGCGGCCACGCTGCACATGATGGAGGTCGCGCGCGGCAATCTGGACATGTCGATGACCAACCCGGTTGTCCACAGCCTGATGGCCGGCGGCCGTGCGATGTATCGCAACGAGCCCGAGGCCCCGGCGCTGTCCGAAAACCTGCAACTTCTGATGTTGTATCCGTATGGCCAGTATCACTTTGCGGTGCGCGCCGACAGCGACATCCAGGTGCTGGATGATCTGGAAGGCGCATCGGTCTTTCTGGGGCCGCAGGGCGGCGGCGCCTACAACGCCGCGCGCGGATGGGTCGAGGCCACGACGGGTCTTGTCGCCGGCGAGGATTACGACGCCATCACCGCCAATTGGCAAACCGGGTTCCAGGCCTTTCTTGATGGCACGATCGACGTTTATGTGAACGGCTGTCTGGATCCTTGCGGCCAGTTCATCCAGTTCACCGAAACCGAGGCAATTCGCTTCATTGGCCCCGAAAGCTACGAGGGTGATGCTGTCCAGGAATTTCTGGGTCGTTTCCGGTTCCTTGACGAGGTCCCGGCAGGCGCCTACGAGAACCAGACCAATGACGCGCCGGTGATGTCGTTCAACGTCGCTGTCGGCATCGGTGTGCGCGCCGACCTCGATGAGGACACGGTCTATCGGGTCACGCGTGCATTCTGGGACAATATCGGTCAGATCAGTTCGACCGCGCCCTGGGTCGCCGGGCTGGACCCGGGTTTTGCCGTGTCGAATATCGGTGGCATGACCGTCCATCCTGGTGCCGCGCGCTATTACCGCGAAGCCGGCGTAATGGAATGACGCCGGACATGCGCCGGGCCCGGCCCGGCGCATGTTCCCGCATCGTCAACCGCGTCAACCGCGGCGCGCTGACCGGCCCCGTGGCCCGGGACGAGGCGCCGCACTCGATCGACCTGGCAAACTTGGCCGACCTGGCAAACTTGGCCGACCTGCCAAACTTCGCGGATCAGTCGTCGAACGGCGTCATCTGCGCGACGATCACGGCGTTTTCATCCAATGCGCGCTGCATCAAGGCGCGCTCCTTGGCGTCGATCTCCTCGCCATCCTCGATCCGTTCCGCAAGCGTGCCGTAGCCGGTCACATCCAGCGGCGCCAGATCGGCCTGTTTCAGGATTGCCACGGTTTCGCGCACCGCCTCGGCTTCATCGACGCCCGAAGCATAGCACAACAGCCCTGCCCCGGTGCTGCCCTTTGGCAAGCCGTCACCGTCCTTGCGGCCGACCTGAACCAGCAAGGTGAATACCTGCTGCCTGGATTTTGGTGTGTCGGTCATGGCGTGAAATTCCCCGAAGATGCCCGGTTCTGGTGGCAGGAAATCCTTCGACCCGCAAGGGATCAGGCCAGTTCCGCCCGGATCATCGCTGCCAGCTCGGCGCCCCAGGCCGCATAAATCGACGGACCCGGATGAAATCCGTCCCGGGCCATCATCGACGGGTCCAGCCGCGAAGGGTCGAACGGATGGTGGTGCACCGAACCTGTCGAGGCCGCGGCCAGCGCCCG
>CAJQNQ010000051.1 GCA_905479725.1 uncultured Paracoccaceae bacterium
GGGTGTTGGGCGCGCTTATAGGCAAGGGAAACGGGCAGGAAAAGGGGCACGGGCCTTGCCGGCGCCGCTTGTCGCCCGCTAACCTGCGCGGATGCAGAAGGAATCCGATCTCTACCCGCCCCTGAAGGCCCATTTCACCGCACGCGGGCTGGAGGTGAAGGGCGAAGTGGGGGCGGCGGATCTGGTGGCGATGGGCGGTGAGGAACCGGTGATTGTCGAGATGAAACTGCGGTTTTCGCTGGCGCTCTATCATCAGGGGATCGAGCGGCTGAAGATGACCTCGCTGGTGTATCTGGCGGTGCTGCGCCCGGGCGGCAAGGCGGCAAAGCGCATGATCCGCGACAACACGGCGCTGTGCCGGCGGTTGGGGTTGGGGCTTGTCACGGTGCGCGCCCGCGACGGGTTTGTCGAGGTGCTGGCCGAGCCGGGCCCCTATGCGCCACGTCTCTCGAAGCCCCGGCGCGCGAAGCTGGAGGCCGAGTTCACCCGCCGGCAGGGCGACCCGAACGCCGGCGGCGCGACGCGGCACGGGATTGTCACCGGGTATCGGCAGGATGCGCTGCGCTGCGCGGCCTATCTGGCGGAGTATGGCGCGTCGAAAGGGGCGGCGGTGGCCAAGGATACCGGCGTGCCGATCGCCACGCGGCTGATGGCGGCCAATCATTACGGATGGTTCGAGCGGGTCGGCACGGGGGTTTACGCGCTGTCCGAGGGCGGGCGCAAGGGGCTGGCCGACTGGGACGGTGCGCTGCCCGACTAGCGCCCGGGTCAGGCGCCCGCTTCGGGCAGGCGCGCGCGGGCGATGGCGGCGTGGACCTGAAGGCCATGCGCAAGCGCGGCGTCGTTGAAATCATAATTCGGCGCGTGCAGCGGGGCCGAGGTCTCGCCGTTGCCGATGAAGGCAAAGCAGCCCGGCACGTGATCGAGAAACCGCGCGAAATCTTCCGAGGCGGTCATCGGCGCGGCCCGTGTGCCGGTCGCGACGGACACCGGGCGCGCCGCGTCCAGCACCGCCTCTGCCAGGGCGCTGTCATTGACCAGCGGCACGAATTCGCGGGAATAGCCAAGTTGCATCTCGAGCCCGTGCGCCGCGGCGACGCCCTGCGCGATCCGGCGCATTTCCGCTTCGATCCGTGCCGAAACCTGCGGGGTGAAGCTGCGCGCGTCGCCCAGGATGCGCGCGGTGCCGGGCAGGGCGTTGCGGGTGCCGTCGGTCAGCATTTCGGTGACCGAAACAACGGCGGTCGCGCCCGGGTCCAGCCGCCGCGACACGATGGTCTGAAGTTCGAGCACCAGCGCGCAGGCCGGAACCATGGCTTCGCGGATCGTGTGCGGGCGCGAGGCATGGCCACCTTGCCCGGTCAGCGTGATCTCGAAAATGTCTTCCGCCGACATGATCGCCCCGGCGCGGGTTTCCAGATGGCCCAGCGGCAGGCCGGGCATGTTGTGCAGGCCGAAAACCTCGTCGAAGGGGAAGCGCGTCATCAACCCGTCGTCCACCATGGCCTGCGCGCCGCGGCCCCATTCCTCGGCCGGTTGAAACACGAACCGGATGGTGCCGTCGAAGCCGCCCTCGTGGGCCAGCAGCGCCGCCGCGCCCAGCAGCATCACCGTGTGCCCGTCATGCCCACAGGCATGCATCAGGCCGGGTGACCGGGACGCATGGGGCAGGCCGGTGGCTTCGGTGATGCGCAGCGCGTCCATGTCGGCGCGCAGCGCAATCGCGCGGTTGGAACTGCCGCGCCTGAGCGTGGCGACGACACCGGTGCCGCCAACGCCTTCGGTCACGTCCATCCCAAGGGCGCGCAACTGGTCCGCCACAAAGCGCGCCGTGCGGTGTTCGTCGAACCCGAATTCAGGGTTGCGATGCAGATCGTGACGCCAGGCGATCAGTTGGTCGTGGGACAAGCTCATGTGCGGGGCTTCCCTTGGTCGTGCGGTCCAGGACGGGCCCATGCCTCCTGTGCCGGGGTTTCGACGGCGCCGGGGCGGGCGGCACGCAGGCGGGTCAGGGCGCGATCCGGATCTTCGCCCGCCTCGATCATCAGCCGCAGGGCGATCATCCCCGAGCGCCCCAGCCCGCCCCGGCAATGCAGCACGATCCGCCCCGCGCCGGCCAGTGTGCCGTGCAGGCGCGCGGAAAGCTGCGCCCAGTCGGCGGTGGTGGGCGGGATATCGAAATCGCGGATCGGGAACCGCGTCCACGGAATGTCGGCGCGCGCCAGACGATCGGGCAGATCCTTCGCCCCCAGCCGCGTCATCTCAGCGGGTTCGGTCAGCGACAGGACCAGGGCGGGTCGGAAGGCCGCCAGCACCGCCAGGTCCGCCGTCAGATCGCCCAGAAGGCCGGGCAACCGGCACAGCGCCAGCGCGCCGCCCGACAGAGGCAGAAAGGACAGGGTCAGCGCGGATTGGGTCAGCGCGGATTGGGGCGGGGTGTTGGGCTGCGGGTCAGGCATTTCACGGATTTTCAAGGGCACATGGATGAAACCGGGGCGCAACGCCCCTATGTGCAGGTTGACGGCGCGCAGCCGGGTCACGTCAAGGAGAATGCCATGGATACCGTCGAAAAGCTGATGAAAACAACGGTCGCGGAACTGGAAAAGCTTCTGTCGGCCAAGAATGTGCTGGGCGATCCGATCGACCGCGATGGCGGCACGGTGATTCCGATCGTGTCCTATGGCTTCGGGTTTGGCGCGGGCGGCGGTTCGGGCAGCGAAGGATCGGTCAACGGCACCGGCGGCATGGCGGGCGCCGGAGGGGGCATCAAGCCGATCGGGGCGGTGATCATCGATGAGAACGGCGCGCGGGTCGAGGGCATCAAGGGGACCGCCAGCGGGCTGATAGAGGCGGTGGGCGACACCGCCAGCAAGGTGATCCGTTCCACCCGGCGCGATCCGCCCGTCGCGTCCAGCCCCGACACCGAAGCGTGATCGCGGCGCTGGCCGGGGCGCTCTTGCTGGCGGTGCTGGTCCTGCCAATGGCAACGCCGGCGCGGTTGCGCCTGAGCGCGGGCAGCGATCCGGCTCGATTGCGGGTCACGCTGCGCCTGCTGGGCGGACACGCGCCCGCCATCCGCGTGGTCGATACCGCACATCCGCGCCGCAAGACGGGCCAGGCCGCCGCAACCCGGCGCCGCGCGGTCGACCCGGCCGCGCGGCGCGGCACCGGGCGCCGGTTTCCGCCGCGCGCGCTCTTGTCCTTCCTGCGCGACCTGCTGTCGCGGGTCACGGTGCGTCGGATCGACGGGGTCCTGGTCTGCGGCACGGGTGATCCGGCCGAGACGGGGCAGATCTACGGCGCCCTGGTGCCGCTGATGGTGCTGTCGAATGGGCGGTTTCAGATGCACCCCGAATTTGACCGGCCTGTTCTGGCGGCAAGGCTTGACCTGGAGATTTCGGCGATCCCGGTGGCGCTGCTGCCCGCTTGCCTGCGGCTGGTGCGCGCGCGCAGGGGGGCCGCATGATCGTGCTGGATCGGACGGTTCGCGCCGGGTCGGTGGCCATCGCCGCCGTTTGCCGGGTCACGATCGACGTGATCCCGCATGGCAGGGGGGCCGGGACCGGCATCGCCGCCTGGGCCAGCAAGACGCCGCTGGCAATCCTGGTGGCACAGGACTTCCGGATCCGGGCGCTGTCGCCAACCGGCGAGGACCTGCCGATACCCGAGCTTGAAGCCCTGGCGCCCGGCGCCGCGACCCGGTTCCGCGCGCGGGTCGCACAGGGGTAGGCGCGCGGCACAATTTTCCGGGCATTTTTTCCGGGCATCTGGTTGACAGCAAATCCCGGCCCGCCTATCTGCCCCTTGTTAGCGCTCGATACCACTGAGTGCTAAAAGCATAGAGAACCTGAACCCTAGGGAGTGTTCACAGATGGCCTTCAAGCCCCTTCATGACCGCGTGCTGGTCCGCCGCGTTGCCAGCGATGAAAAGACCAAGGGTGGTCTGATCATCCCCGAATCCGC
>CAJQNQ010000052.1 GCA_905479725.1 uncultured Paracoccaceae bacterium
GACGCGACCTATGCCGATTGGGAAATCCTGTGCACCCAGATAGACGAGGCCGGCACCATCGCCTGCGAAATGTATCAACTGCTCAATGACAGCACCGGATCGCCGATCGCCGAAATCAGCATCGCGGCCCTGCCCTTCGGTTCGGAAGTCGCGGCCGGCGCCACCATAACGGCGCCGCTGGAAACCTTCCTGCCGTCGGGCCTGGGCTGGCGCATCGGCGATTCCGAGGAAATGCGCATCGAGCAATTCCGCGTCTGCAATGTCGTCGGCTGTTTCGTGCGCATGGGCCTGACGGTCGAGGAAGTGGACGCGCTGAAAGCCGGTTCCAACGCGACCGTGGTTATCGCGCCCTTCGTCGCCGTCGACCAACCGATCGAGATCAATGTATCGCTGTCGGGATTCACGGCGGCCTATGAAGATCTGCAAACCCGCCTGGCCGAAGCGGCGATCCGGATGCGTGAAAACCAGTAACTCGCGCAGGTCGGCCTGAAAGCAGGCGCCACCAGAAAGTCTGGGTGCCTGAAGGCCTGGCCGCCTGAAATCAGGCCCGCTTGAAGGCCAGGCAGGCGTTCATGCCGCCGAAAGCGAACGCGTTTGACAGCGCCGCGTCCACCCGGGCGCGGCGCGATTCATTGGGAACGCAGTCCACCGGGCAATCGGCGTCTGTCACCCTGTGCCCGGCGGTCGGCGCGATGATCCCGTCGCGCAGCGCCAGAATGCAGGCCAGCGCCTCGAGAGCGCCGGTCGCCCCCAGCAGATGCCCGTGCATCGACTTGGTGGACGACACCAAAGGCAGGGTTGCACCGAATTGAGTGCGGATCGCGTGCGCCTCTGTCCGGTCGTTGATCGCCGTTCCGGTTCCATGGGCGTTGATATAGCCCACATCGCCCGGGGCCAGCCCGGCCTGGGCCATGGCCCCCTGCATCGCCCGCACCGCGCCATCGGCCTCGGGCACGACGATATCGGCGGCGTCCGAGGTCATGGCAAACCCCGCCACTTCGGCCAGGATATCGGCCCCGCGCCGCCGCGCGCGCTCCCAGTCCTCGAACACCAGCACCGCCGCGCCTTCGCCCTGCACCAGCCCGTTGCGCGTGGCGCAGAACGGGCGGCAACCATCAGGCGACAGAACGCGCAGCGCCTCCCAGGCCTTGATCCCGCCAAAACACAGCGTCGCCTCGGCCCCGCCGGTCAGCATCACATCGGCGGCGCCCGACCGGATCAACTGGAACGCCAGCCCCATCGCATGATTGGACGAGGCACAAGCGGTCGACACGGTGAAGGACGGCCCCTTGATCCCCTGCGCCATCGCCATGTGCGCCGCGGCGGCGTTGTGCATCAGGCGCGGGATGGTGAAGGGGTGCACCCGGTTCCTGCCCAGCGGATAGACCGTGCGATAGGCGTCGTCGATGGTCGTGTAGCCGCCGCCCGCGCTGCCCATGATGACCCCGGCGCGCAGGGCTTCGGCGTCGGACAGGGTCAGGCCAGACTGCGCCACGGCCTCGGCACTGGCGGTCATGGCAAATTGCGTGGCGCGGTCGAACAGCGCGATCTGCGCGCGCGAGAACCGGTCCTCGGCGCTCCAGCCGCGCACCTGCCCGCCAATCCGGATCGACAACCGCTCGACATCGACGAATTCCAGCGGGCCGATGCCCACCCGCCCCTCGGCCAGGGCTGCCAGGGTGCCGGGCACACCCTCGGCCAGCGCGTTGACCGTGCCGGCCCCGGTGATCGCGACGCGCCGCTGCGCCGTCACGCCGGGTGCCCGTCCACAAGGCGCCGCACCGCGTCACAGACGGTGCCGACGGTGCTCAGGTCGATTGCTCCCGCCTCGGGGGTGTTGGCGTTGAACGGCACGGCGATATCGAATTCCTCCTCGATCGCGAACAGGATCTCGGCCAGCCCCATGCTGTCGATACCCAGCGACTCGATGCTGGTCCTTCGTGTCAGACCGGCGGGATCGTGCAGTGCCTGCGCCGCCAGAATGGCGATGACCCGCTGGTCGGTGTCCGAACTGGCCCCCATTCTCTGCCCCCTTTCAGGCGTTGCCCTGATTGTCTTTATCGACCAGTGCCTTGACCATGCGCTGAAGCTCGGCCAGTTGGGCCAGCGCCCGGGGCAAACGGCGCTGCGCCTTGTAGATATCCACATGCTGGTCCATGCGCACCGCCGGCGAGCCCATCAACACCCGCCCGGCAGGCGCGTTCGAGGCAATCAGCGTGCCCGCCCCGGCGACGACATCGGCGCCGACGAAAATGTTGTCCACCACGCCCACCTGCCCGCCCAGAACCGTGCGATCCCCAATCCTGGTGGACCCGGCGATGCCGACCTGTCCGCACAACAGGCAATCTTCGCCCACCACCACGTTATGCGCGACCTGAACAAGGTTATCCAGCTTGGTGCCACGCCCGATCCGCGTATCGCGCACCGTGCCCCGATCCACGGCACTGTTTGCGCCGATTTCGACATCGTCACCGATCGACACGCTGCCCAGGGAATGAATCCGCAGCCAGGGCTGCTGCGTGGTTTCACCGGTCTGGCCCAGCGTGGCGCGCGCCTGTTCGACCCGCGAAACCTGTTCGGTGACAAAGGAAAACCCGTCCCCGCCGATCACGGCATTGGGTTGCGCGATGAACCTGTCGCCGATCACCACGCGCGCACCGATGCGCACGCCGGACAGGATCAGCGCGTCATCGCCGATGACCGCGTTTTCACCGATGCTGACATGCGAGGCGATGCGCGCGCCCGAGCCGATCCTTGCGCCCGCGCCGATCGACACGAAGGCCCCCACGGACGCGCCCGGCCCAATCTGGGCATCCGGGTGAATATCGGCGCTGGGGTGAAGCCCCGGAGCGATCCCCGGTCCCGGGTCGAACACCCGTGTCAGCCCGGACATGGCCAGACGGGGGCGCGGTGCGAAAATCGCGGCGTCCAGCCCGAAGCCGCGCCAATCCGCCCCGTCCCACAAGACGGCCGCGCGGGCCCGGCCCTGCGCGATTCCATCGCCGTAGCGCGGATCCATCGCCAGGGCCAGGTCACCAGGGCCGGCCTCTGCGGGTTCGCAAGCGCCCGTGATCCACAGATCGCCCCGTCCTTCGAACCGCGCACCCAGGGCTGCGGCAATGTCGGACAGGGTATGGGCCATGGCGGGGTCTCCGATCGGGCGGCGTTGCGCCCGATTGGTGTAGCGCGGTCAGGCGCACACTTCCAGCCCGGCGCTGATCCGTGCGTCGCGTGGGCGCGCTTGGCAGCCGCAGGTCCGCCTCGTGGATGCCCGGACCAGAGCGCGCTTTCGCGAGACCGCAACTTCATGGCGTATCATGAGTCGGCTCCTGCCCTGCCTTTGCGGTCGAACACCGATCGAGTGCCGGCCGCTCGAATGCCACCCGCGCGCAATCGCGTCATGGGTGAAACCACCTGAACGCGCCCCGCTCAAGGGCGAAAGCCGGCCGGGATTTCGCCGCGAATTTCCGCCAAAAGCCGGAGAATCCACCCCAAGTCTGGAGGTTAACACGCTGAAAAGATGCAACTCTGCGGTCTGTTAAGCAAATTTCAGCAAAATCCCGCCTATTTTGAATCATTCCGGACCAAACCCCAGACTCCGCTCTTGGGCTGC
>CAJQNQ010000053.1 GCA_905479725.1 uncultured Paracoccaceae bacterium
GAAATCCTCTTACGAGCACCCGCAGCCGCACGCGTGTTTCATCCAGTCGGTCAGCGATGATCTGGTGAACGAGGGCGGGATCATGGACCTGTGGGTCCGCGAGGCGCGCCTGTTCAAATACGGCTCGGGCACCGGCACCAACTTCTCCAGCCTGCGCGGCGAAGGCGAGAGCCTGTCGGGCGGCGGCAAATCCTCGGGGCTGATGGGCTTCCTGAAGATCGGCGACCGCGCGGCGGGCGCGATCAAGTCGGGCGGCACCACGCGCCGCGCGGCCAAGATGGTGATCTGCGACATGGATCACCCCGATATCGAACAGTTCATCAACTGGAAGGTCATCGAGGAACAGAAGGTTGCCAGCCTGGTTGCCGGCTCGAAGGCGCATGAGCTGCGCCTGAACGACATCTTCACCGCCATCCGCGACTGGGACGGCTCGTCCGAAGGCGCGGTCGATCCGGCCCAGAACCCGGCGCTGAAAGCGGCGATCCGCGCGGCCAAGAAGGCGCTGATCCCCGACACCTATACCAACCGCATCCTGCAATACGCCAAGCAAGGCTATACCAGCATCGAATTCCCCACCTACGACACGGATTGGGATTCCGAAGCCTACACCACCGTTTCGGGCCAGAATTCCAACAACTCGGTGCGCGTGACCGATGCTTTCCTGAAAGCCGTTCAGGAGGACGCGGATTGGGCGCTGATCCGCCGCACCGATGGCAAGACCGCCAGGACCATCAAGGCGCGCGATCTGTGGGATCAGGTCGGCCACGCCGCCTGGGCCTGTGCCGATCCCGGCATCCAGTTCCATGACACCGTCAATGCCTGGCACACCTGCCCAGCGGATGGGGCGATCCGTGGCTCGAACCCGTGCTCGGAATACATGTTCCTGGACGACACCGCCTGCAACCTGGCATCGATGAACCTGTTGACCTTCTACACCGACGGCCAGTTCGATGCGGCGGCCTATATGCATGCCTCGCGGCTGTGGACGATCACGCTGGAAATCAGCGTGATGATGGCGCAGTTTCCGTCGAAGGAAATCGCCCAGCGCAGCTATGAATACCGCACGCTGGGTCTGGGCTATGCCAATATCGGCGGCCTTCTGATGAACATGGGCTATGGCTATGACAGCGCCGAAGGGCGCGCCTTGTGCGGGGCGCTGACGGCGATCATGACCGGCGTATCCTATGCCACTTCGGCCGAAATGGCGGCGGAACTGGGCGCGTTCCCGGGCTACGCCAAGAATGCCGACGCCATGCTGCGGGTGATGCGCAACCACCGCCGCGCGGCCCACGGCCAGACGGATTTTGAGGGCATCAACGTCGCCCCTGTGTTGCTGGATGGCGCCAATTGCCCGGATGCCACGCTGGTCGCCCTGGCGCGCAGCACCTGGGACGAGGCCCTGTCGCTGGGCGAACAGCACGGCTATCGCAACGCACAGGCCACGGTGATCGCGCCGACCGGCACCATCGGTCTGGTGATGGATTGCGACACCACCGGGATCGAGCCGGATTTCGCGCTGGTGAAGTTCAAGAAACTGGCCGGCGGCGGCTATTTCAAGATCATCAACCAATCGGTGCCCGCCGCGCTGACCAAATTGGGCTACACCCCGGCACAGATCGCCGAGATCGAGGCCTATGCCGTCGGTCACGGCTCGCTGGGGCAGGCGCCCGGCATCAACCACACCGCGCTGATCGGGCACGGGTTTGGCGAGGCCGAGATCCGCAAGGTCGAGTCCGCGCTGGCTACCGCCTTCGACATCCGCTTCGTGTTCAACCAGTGGACGCTGGGCGAGGAATTCTGCCGCGAAGCGCTGGGCATCCCGCAAGCCAAGCTGAACGATCCGACCTTCGACCTGCTGCGCCACCTGGGCTTCACCAAAGCCCAAGTCGAGGCGGCCAACGACCATATCGTCGGCACCATGACGCTGGAAGGCGCACCGCATCTCAAGCCCGAGCATTATTCGATCTTCGATTGCGCCAACCCCTGCGGCAAGACAGGCAAACGGTTCCTGAGCGTCGACAGCCACATCTACATGATGGCCGCCGCGCAAAGCTTCATCTCGGGTGCCATATCCAAGACGATCAACATGCCCAACTCGGCCTCGATCGAGGAAACACTGGCCGCCTATGAACTCAGCCATTCACTGGGGATCAAGGCCAACGCGCTCTATCGTGACGGCTCGAAACTGTCGCAACCCCTGGCCGCCGCACTGATCGAGGACGACGACGAAGCCGCCGAAGTGCTGGAAAGCGGATCGCTTCAGGAAAAGGCCGCCGTCATCGCCGAGAAGATCGTCGAGAAGGTGATCATCAAGGAAGTGGCGCGCGGGCGCGAAAAACTGCCCGAGCGGCGCAAGGGTTATACCCAGAAAGCCATCGTCGGCGGCCACAAGGTCTATCTGCGGACGGGCGAATACAATGACGGCTCGCTGGGCGAGATCTTCATCGACATGCACAAGGAAGGTGCGGGCTTCCGGGCGATGATGAACAACTTCGCCATCGCGGTTTCCGTGGGCCTGCAATACGGCGTGCCGCTGGAGGAATTCGTCGACGCCTTCACCTTCACCCGGTTCGAGCCGGCAGGCATGGTGCAGGGCAATGACAGCATCAAGAACGCGACCTCGATCCTGGATTACATCTTCCGCGAACTGGCGGTCAGCTACCTGGACCGCACCGATCTGGCCCATGTGAAGCCTGTGGGTGCCGCGTTCGACGATCTGGGCGCCGGCGAGACCGAAGGGCAGCAGAACCTGTCGCAAGTCAGTGACGGCGCCGCCAGCCGTGGGCTGGAAGTGCTGCGCCAGATCTCCTCGACCGGGTATCTGCGCAAGCGCTTGCCGCAGGAACTGGTGGTGCTGCAAGGCGGCGGGCAGACCTCGCGCGCGCTGGACACGTCCGCCTTGACCGATGGCGCATTGGCCGTCGCCACGCGAACCGAGACTGCCACGGAAACCGTCGCCCTGTCGATGGATGCCCGCACCAAGGCCAGGATGCAGGGCTACGAGGGCGATCCCTGCGGCGAATGCGGCAACTACACTTTGGTGCGCAACGGAACCTGCATGAAGTGCAACACCTGCGGGGGAACCTCGGGCTGTAGCTGATCCGCACCCAAGGCGGATCACACGGAAAAGGCCGCGCGGGAACCCGCGCGGCCTTTCAGACTGCTGACAAAGTCCTCGCCTTGTGCGGGGACTTTTGATTCAATGGGGTATGTTGAAGAAGCCCTCGCCGCGGCAGACCGAGCTTGAGATGGTGACGCTGGAGCAACTGGTTCCTGCCGATCATCTTTTGCGCAAGATCGATGCCGCGATTGACTTCGGGTTCATCCGGGAGATGACCGAAGCTCTCTATTGTCCGGACAATGGCCGC
>CAJQNQ010000054.1 GCA_905479725.1 uncultured Paracoccaceae bacterium
GGGTTGCAACAATCGCCCGCCATGGGGCGCGGCACCGCCGAATGGCTGACCTATGGCGAATATCGCACGCTGGATCTGTCGCCCTTCGGGTTTGAGCGCATTCTTTCCGACACGCCGCTGATCGAAAAGGCGGTGATCTGATACGCGCCCGGGGCGCAAGACCTTCCAAGGGGAAATTACCATGACAAAACCGCTGTTGAAAAAGCTGGTATTGACGGGCGCAGCCGGGCGTCTGGGATCCTATCTGCGCGAACCTTTGAGCCAGTTGTGTGAGGAGTTCGTGTCCACTGACATCGCGGACGGGGTTGGTAAACTCTATCCCGCTGAAACCTACGTGCGCGCGGATCTGACCGATCTGGACGCCATGTGCGACGTGTTGGACGGCGCGGATATGGTGGTGCATTTCGGCGCTATCGGCGATGAGCGCCCGTTCGAGGTCCTGCTGGGCCCCAATTTCATCGGCGCCTACAACGTGTGGGAAGCTGCGCATCGTCAAGGTGTGCGGCGTGTGGTCTATGCCAGCTCGATCCACGCGGTGGGCATGTATCCCAAGACCGAATTCATCGGCACCGACGTGCCCCACCGCCCCGACACCTTCTACGGGCTGGCCAAGTGTTTTGCCGAAGATCTGGCGCGGATGTATTGGGACAAGCGCGGGTTGGAGGCCGTCTGCCTGCGCATCCTGTCCGCAGCACAGGTCAACAACACCCGGGCGCTTGGCTCTTGGCTCAGCTATGATGACCTGATCCAACTGGTCACCCGCGCGATCGACACGCCGGTAACCGGCTTCAAGGTGGTTTACGGTGTGTCCGACAATGACCGCGTGCCGGTGGACAATGCGGGCGCGTCCTTCCTGGGATACCGGCCGCGCGACAACGCCGAGCAATTCGCCGCGCAAATCCTGGCCGACGCCCCGCCAGCCGACCCCACCGACCCCGGCCAGATGTGTCAGGGTGGGCCGTTTGCGTCCGTTCCGCTGGGCGAAAGCGGCGTGGCGACGATGGGCATCGTCAACGACAAGAAGGAAACCTGAGATGGCCGAGAAAACAGCGATCATCGTCGGTGGTGGCAGCGGCATCGGTGCCGACGCGGCCCGCCAACTGGTCGCAAACGGGTATCAGGTTGGCGTGCTGTCCTCGTCCGGCAAGGGCGAGGCTTTGGGCCGCGCATTGGGCGGGTTCGGCATGACCGGATCGGTTCTGAGCCCGGATGACCTGTCCGCCTTTGTCGAACAGGCAATGACACGGTTCGGCCGCATTGACGGCGTGGTCAACTGCACCGGGCACGGGCCAAAGGGGGACATCGACGCCATAAGCGATAGCGACTGGCATCTGGGGATGGACTACTACCTGCTGAACGTGATCCGCATGGCCAGGCTGGTCACACCGATCATGGCGCGGCAGGGCGCCGGATCCATCGTCAACATCTCCACCTTCGCGGCGTTCGAGCCGGATCCGGATTTCCCCACCTCGGCCGTATTTCGCGCGGGGCTGGCCACCTATGCAAAGCTGTGGTCAACCAAACACGCGGCGCAAGGGCTGCGAATGAACAACGTCCTGCCCGGATTCATCGACAGCCTGCCCGAAAAGCCGGACCGGGTGGCACGGATCCCGGCGGGGCGCTATGCGCGGGTCAGCGAATTGTCCAATGTCGTGCGGTTCCTGATCTCGGATGACAGCAGCTACATGACCGGGCAGAACCTGCGGGTCGATGGCGGGCTGACCGCTTCGGTCTGACCCGTGATCTTGCGGGCGTGCCCCATGCCTGTAAGGTCGGGGCGCACCTACCATTGCCGGAGCCAACGCCATGCCAAGCATTGATCTGAACTCGGACCTGGGCGAAGGGTTTGGCCCCTGGCGGATGGGCGATGACGAAACGATGCTGACGCTGGTCACATCGGCCAACATCGCCTGCGGCGGCCACGCCAGCGACCCGGAAACCATGTTTCGGACCCTGACGCGGGCGCGCGACAACGGCGTGGTCGTGGGCGCGCATCCCGGCTTCAATGACCGCGAGGGGTTTGGACGCCGCGACATTCCCATGCCCCCCGCCGAAATCGCCCGCATGTGCGCCGCGCAGGTCGGCGCGCTGATCGGGCTGGCCGCGCAGGTGGGCGCGCGCGTTGCCTACGTCAAACCGCATGGCGCGCTGGGCAACCTGGCAGCGCGGGATCGCGCCGTGGCCGACGCCATTGTCGGCGCCATGCGGCGCATCGATCCCGGCATGGCCTATCTGGCGATTTCCGGCACACAAAGCGAATTGGCCGCGCGCGCTGCCGGGGTTCCGGTGTTTTCCGAGATTTTCGCGGATCGCGGGTATCTGTCATCGGGGCAACTGGTGCCGCGGGGGCAGGAAGGGGCGATGATCCATGACGCCGATGCGGCCGCCGACCGGCTGATCGGCTTTCTGGACACTGGGCTGATGCCGGTGATCGACGGCGACCCGATCCCGCTGGCGGCGCATTCGATCTGTGTCCATGGCGACAGCCCCGGCGCGGTGGCCATGACGCGGCGGATCCGCGAGCGTCTGTTGGAGCAAGGCGTCAAGATCAGGGCGTTTGCGCAGGACTGACCTGATGACAGACGCCCGCTATACCCCTGTAGCCGATCACGCCTTGCTGATTTCCTTTGCGTCCGAAATCAGCGACGCGGCGCATCAAAAGGTGATCGCGCTGGATCAGGCGCTGGCCGACGATCCGCCGCCGGGTCTGCTGGAAGCCGTGCCGGCGATGGTCAACCTGCTGATCGACTTTGATCCGCTGATCACCGATCACACCGCGCTGCAAGCCAGTGTCGAAACGCAGGTGCAGAGCCTGAAGCCGCAGGCCCTGCGCCGCGCCACCCGGCGGGTGCAGGTGTGCTATGACGCGCCTTTTGCGCCGGATCTGCCCGCCGTCGCGCGCGCCACGGGTCTGAGCGAGGACGCCGTCATCAACGCGCATCTTGCGGGCGATTATCAGGTGCTGATGTATGGCTTCGCGCCCGGTTATGCCTATCTGGGCGGCGTGCCGGATCCCATTCAGGTGCCCCGAAAGCCCGTGCCGCTGCGCGATGTGCCCGCCGGCAGCGTGATCATCGCCGGGCCGCAATGCCTGATTACCACCCTGACCATGCCGACGGGCTGGTCGATCATCGGCCGGTCGCCCACGCGGGTGCTGACCGATGACCCGGATCATCCCTTCCTGTTCGACATTGGCGACCGGGTGATGTTTGAACGCATTTCGGCCGATCAACTGGCCGGTGGTCCGCATGGCTGAAGCGCAGCTTGCCGTCAGTTTCGCCGGCCCGCTGGTGACGTTTCAGGACGCCGGCCGGCGCGGGCATTTGCGCCACGGGGTTGCGGCCTCGGGCCCCATGGACCGGCTGGCCTTCGACGCCGCCCATTCCGCGCTGGGCAATCCGCCGGGTGGCACCGCCATCGAGGTATCATTGGGCGGGCTGGTCTTGTCATGCACGCAGGGCTCCGTGACCATTTCGGTGACAGGTGGTGATTTTTCCACGGATCATGGCGGCGCCAAGGGACGGTCCTGGCA
>CAJQNQ010000055.1 GCA_905479725.1 uncultured Paracoccaceae bacterium
GTTCATCGTGTTCAACTACGCCAACTACCCGCATCTGACGCGCATGTTTCAGGATCTGGACGTTCCGGTGGAACGCAGCAACATGTCGTTCGGGGCGACGGTGGACAACGGGCGCATCGAATACAGCCTGACCTCGCTGAACGGGCTGATTGCGCAGCGCCGCAACCTGCTGCGACCCGGCTTTCACCGCATGGTCCGTGATATTTTGCGCTTCAACGCGCGCGCCGAGGCCTTCGCCACCGACGACACGGCCACCATCGGCGACCTGATGGACGACCTGAAGCTGGGCGACTGGTTCCGCCGCTATTATCTGCTGCCGATCAGCGGCGCGATCTGGTCCACGCCACCGGCCGAAATCCGCGCCTTTCCGGCGAAATCCCTGGTGCAGTTCTTTCGCAACCACGCGCTTCTGAGCACCAATGGGCAGCACCAGTGGTGGACCGTCACCGGCGGATCGGTTGAATATGTGCGCCGGTTGGAACACCATCTGCGCGGGTTGGGCGTGGCGATCCGCACCGGGACGGCGGTGCGCGCAGTGCAGCGCGATGGGCGCACAAGCACGGTTCATTCCGATGCCGGGCCGCTGGAACCTTTCGATCATGTCATTTTCGCCTGTCATTCCGACCAGGCCCTGCGCCTGCTGGAACGCCCCACGAAAGACGAGCAGGCCGCGCTGGGGGCGATCCGGTTTCAGGACAACGACATGGTTCTGCACCGGGACGCCGCGCAGATGCCAAGACGCAAGGCGGTGTGGTCCAGTTGGGTCTACAAATCCGAAAACGTTTTGAACGAGCCGCGCATCGGCGTCAGCTACTGGATGAATCGCTTGCAGAATATCCCGGAAAGCGACCCGCTATTCGTGACGCTCAACCCGTCAACCCCGGTGCGCGACGCGATGATCTACGACCAGACGACCTTCCGCCACCCGGTGTTCGACCGCGCCGCCCTGCGCGCGCAGGGGCAACTGACCGCGATGCAGGGCCAGAACAATACCTGGTTCGCCGGCGCCTATACCCGCCACGGGTTTCACGAGGACGGGTTCGCCAGCGCCGCGCGCATCGCCCGGCTGATGGATCGGCAGGTCGCATGACACAGGCCCCGACCAGCGTCATGCCGCAGCACGTTGCCGGGGTCACCACCCATCGGCGGCGCGGCGGGGTGCGGCACATGTTCCGCTACGGCGTCGATTTCGTGATGATCGACCCGGAGACGATCGCGCGCGGCCCGCTGTTGTTCTCGCGAAACCGGTTCAACCTGGCGGCGGTGCATGACCGGGACCATGGCGGACCGCTGGGCGCCGGGCGCGGCGCCGATTGGGCGCGCGCCGTGCTGGCCGATCACGGGTTGACCGGCACCGCGCCGACGCTGCGCCTGCTGACGCAACCGCGCTTTCTGGGCTACGGGTTCAACCCGGTCAGCTTCTGGCTGGCTTACCGGGCGGACGCGCTGATCGCGGTGATTGCCGAGGTCTCGACCCCGTTCAAGGACCGCCATTCCTACCTGTGCCACCGCCCCGGCTTTGCGCCCATCGACAAAAGCACGCGCATCAAGCGGCCCAAGCAACTGCATGTGTCGCCATTCCAGGACGTCGCGGGCGAGTATGAATTCGCCATCGATATCGATGACAGCCATGTCGATATCCGCATCTTTCACCGCAACGGCAACGAAGGAGTTGTCGCCAGCCTGACCGGCGCCCGCGCGCCGCTGACCAGCGCCGGGCTGCTGCGCGCCAGCCTGCGCCGCCCGCTGGGGGCGCTGCGCACGATCACCCTGATCCATTGGCAGGCCCTGCGCCTGAAGATCAAGGGCGCGGTCTACCGGCCGCGCCCCACGCCCCCATCCTCCGAGGTATCCTGATGTTGTTCCTGACCAAATCCGCCAGACACGGCTTTCTGGAGACCTGCGCGCAGATCAGGACCGGCAGTTTCCGCCTGCGCACGCCCGAGGGTGAGGTGCTGGACTTCGGTTCTGGCGCGCCACAGGCCGAAATGCAGATCAACGATTGGTCTGTCGTCACCGCGATTGCCGCGCGCGGCGATATCGGGCTGGGGGAGGCCTATGTGGCGGGGCTTTGGGACACCCCGTCGATCGAGGATCTGACGGCGCTGGCGCTGCTGAATCTGGAGCAGTTTCGCGGCTACGCCTATGCCGGGTTCTGGAACACGCTGAAGTTTCGGGCGATCAATCAGATCATGCGCGCCAATTCGCCGCGCGGATCGGCCCGCAACATTCGCGCGCATTTCGATGTCGGGAATGAATTCTACCAGCTTTGGCTGGACGAAGGCATGACCTATTCCGCCGCCTTGTTCGCACCCGGTGACGGCAATCTGCATTCCGCGCAGAGCCGAAAATACGACCGCATTCTGGATCGGTTGACCGACAAGGAGCGCGTGCTGGAGATCGGCTGCGGCTGGGGCGGCTTCGCCGAGCGCGCGGCGGAAAAGGGCCACGCGGTCACCGGGCTGACGATTTCACCCAGCCAGAAGGGCTATGCCGATGCGCGGCTGGACGGGCGGGCGGATATTGCCTTGCAGGATTACCGCAAGAGCAAAGGCAGCTATGACGCGATCGTGTCGATCGAGATGGTCGAGGCCGTCGGCGAAGCCTATTGGCTGACCTATTTCGCAACGTTGAAAGCGCGACTGGCCGAAGGCGGGCGCGCCATGGTGCAGGCGATCACCGTGCCCGATGGGTATTTCGATATCTACCGCCGCACGTCCGATTACATCCGCCACTATACTTTTCCCGGCGGGAAGCTGCTGTCGGACGCCGTGATCCGCGATCACGCGGGCCGCGCCGGGCTGAGCGTGCAAGACAGCCATGCCTTTGGCGCGGATTACGGGCGCACCTGTTCGATCTGGGCCGAGCGTCTGGAGGCCAAGGCCGACAAGATCCGCAAGCTGGGGTATTCGGACGCGTTCTTGCGCAACTGGCGCTATTATCTGGGCGCCTGCGCCGGGTCTTTCGCGGTGGGGCACACAGATGTCGTGCAGGTGGAACTGGCCCATGCCTGAGCACACAGCGCGATACCGCGAAACCATCTGGATCATCGGCGCGTCCGACGGGATCGGCGCGGCGCTGGCGCGTGAATGGGCGGCGCGCGGTGCCCGGCTGATCCTGTCGGCGCGCGGCGAAGCCGCGTTGACACAGCTTGCAGGGTCGCTGGGCCCCGACCATGTGGCGCTGCCGCTGGACGTGGCGGATTGCGCCAGCATGGAAGCCGCCGTCGCGCGGATCAGCGCCCTGGGCCCGCTGGACCGGGTGGTCACCATGGCCGCGCTCTATGATCCGGGGCGCGTGGCCGATCTGGATGCCGAAAAGGCCGCGCAGATCATCGCCGTGAACCTGACCGGCAGCTTCCACGTCGCCCGGCTGGCACCGCGGGCCTTGCGCCCCGGGGGGCAACTGGCGCTGTGCGGGTCGGTCGCGGGCTATGTCGGACTGCCGCAGGGCCAGATCTATTCCGCCACCAAGGCCGGGGTCATCAACCTGGCGGAATCGCTGCGCGCCGAACTGGCCGGGCAGGTCGATGTGCGGCTGATCAATCCGGGCTTCGTGGATACGCGCCTGACACGGCGCAACAGCTTCTCCATGCCCGGGCTGCAAACGCCGGAAGCCGCGGCGCGCAAGATCATCGCCGGCCTGAACAGCCGCCGGTTCGAAATCCATTTCCCGCGCCGTCTGACCTGGGGTCTGAAACTGCTGCGGATCCTGCCCTATCGGGCGTCGCTGCCGCTGACCCGCCGGCTGGCGCATTGAACAGGAAAGACCGATCACGATGACCCACCGCCTGACAGCCCATGCCGTGCTGATCGCCGCCATCGCCTTTGCCCTGTCGCCGCTGGCGTCCACCGGGTTTGCCGGTTTCACCGCCAATCAGTTCCCGATCCCGCAGAGCGATCCGCCGGTCCAGCCCGCCGGTTACGCGTTTTCGATCTGGGGGGTGATCTATGCCTGGCTGATCCTGGGCGCGGGCTACGGCGCGCTGCGCGCGCCCGACAATACCGACTGGCAGGCCATGCGCCCGGCGCTGTTGGCAAGCCTGGGCGTGGGGATCTTCTGGATCGCGGCGGCCAATGCCTCGCCGCTGCTGGCCAGCGTGATGATCCTGGTCATGGCCGCCACCGCCACCGCCGCGATGCTGCGCGCCGGGCGACAGAACCCGGCCTGGCAGCGGCGCCCCGTCGCGCTGTATGCCGGGTGGCTGACCGCCGCGTCCGGGGTCGCGGTTGGCGTGTTGCTGGGGGGTTACGGGGTGCTCGATGCGCAGAACGCCGCCATCGCCAGCCTGATCGCCGTGTCGCTGGTCGCGCTGCATGTCCAGTCCCGCCGCCCCGATGAATGGGGATACCCGGCGGCGGTCATCTGGGCGCTGGTCGGGGTCATTGCCGCCAACGCCGCCCCCCTCAACCTGCCCGTTCTCGGGCTGGCCCTTGCCGGCATCGCCGCCCTGGTTCTGCGCGGCGTTCAATCATTCAAGAAGGATGCGCCCTGATGCAGCCGCTGACGCTTTATCTGATCACCGCCATCGTGTTCCTGGCCGCCGATGTGGTGGGCCTTCGGGTGCTGGTGAAGCCGGTGTTCGACCGCCATGTCGGACATCTGTTCGCGCAGCCCTTCCGCATGGGGCCGGCGGCGGTGTTCTACCTGGGCTACGTGCTGGGCCTGCTGTGGCTGGTATCCCTGCCCGCGCTGCAATCGGCCGATCCGCTGGCGGCGCTGTTTGGCGGGATGATCCTGGGCCTGATGGCCTATGGAACCTACGAGTTCACCAACTACGCCACGCTGCGCGACTGGACGCTGGAGCAGGTGATCGTCGACACCCTGTGGGGCAGCGTGCTGACCGGCTTCACGGCCTGGGCCGGGGTGATGATCACGCTGGCGGTGACCTGACCGGGTCGCACAAGCCCGCGCCGCCCGCTTTCTGGCCAGACAATCGGCCGCCCTGCCTCAGGGAATGACGACGATGTTGCCGGTGTGGTGCTTGGCGGCAAAGGCTTCCTGCGCGTCGGCCAGCCGTTCCAGCGGGAAGGTCGCCGCCAGGACCGGCCTGATCGCGCCCTGTTCGATGTAGCGCACCAAGGCGGGCATCACCGTCAGGTCGATCACCGTGGAGCCGGTGAAGGTCAGGTCGCGCAGGTAGAGCGTGCGCAGATCCAGCGATACCATCGGCCCGGCAATCGCGCCCGAGCAGGTATAGCGCCCGCCGCGCTCCAGCAAGTCCAGCAAGGCCGGGAAAGCCGGACCGCCGACGACATCGGCCAGCACCGTGATGGCCTCGCCCGCCAGCGCGGCGCGCGGATTGCCGGGCGCGCGTGGCAACACAAGGTCCGCCCCCAGCGCCCGGACCTCGGGGTGCTTGGCTTCGGACGCCAGCCCGATCACCCGCGCACCACGCCGCTTGGCCAGTTGCACCAGCGCGCCGCCCACACCGCCCGAAGCGCCCGGCACCAGGACAGTGTCGGCATCGGTGACGGCGGCACGGGTCAGCATCCCCTCGGCCGTGGAATACGAGCACGAGAACGTGGCCAGCTCCGCGTCGCTCAGATCGGACCGGATTGCCAGGGCGTTGCGCGCGGGCATCACGGTGTATTCGGCGAACCCGCCATCGCATTCGGAACCGAAATATCCCGTCCGGCGCTTGTCGGTCAGATCGGCCGGATCGCGCAGCCAGCAATCGCCGATCACCCGCTCACCGATGCGCGCCGCGTCCACGCCGTCGCCCACCGCGACGATCCGGCCGCAGACATCGGCCCCCTGGATGCGCGGAAAGGCGATGGGCTTGCCGCCCCAGGACGGATCCTCGGAATCCGCGTTCTGGGCGGCGTCGGCAGTCGTCGCCCCGGTGACGGCCTTTGAATACCAGCCGATCCGGGTGTTGATGTCGGTATTGTTCAGACCGCAGGCCCCGACCCGGATCAGAACCTGCCCCGGCCCGGCCTCGGGGCGTGGCCAGTCGGTGTGCAGGACCAGTTTGTCCAGGCCGCCATGGCCGGTGGTCACCATGGCTTTCATCGTTGTCGGAAGGGTCATGCGCGGTGCTCTCCGTGTGGGTTTCGCCTGTCCTGTCGGCGCGCGGCGGGGCGCGCAGGGTCAAATTTCGGGGTGGCAGGCAACGTCAGTTCCCCACGCGCGAGACAATCAGCGACTGCAACGCGGTGGCGACGGGACCGTGCTCGTCGCTGATGCGTGCCTCGGCCAGCCCGATCCCGTCCGTATGCCAATGCGCGCGCGCATCGGACAGCAACCAGTCCGACCTGCTGGCCCGGTGGCACACGATCGTCAGGTCGGTGTTGAGAAACGTGAACCGATCCACCTCGCCATTGCGGCCAATCGCGTTTCCACAATCGGCGATCGGGCACAGGCGCTGAAACGGGCTGGGGTCTTCGCCGGCCACCAGCGCCGGGGTGCGCATCCACAGGCGGGTCGGTCCGGGGGCATCGGTTTCGCCCGGCGGAAACCGCACCTGCACGAAATCCCCCAGGAACGGCCGGTCATGCAGGCGCGCGTCGGTCAGAAACCGGCCCTCGCTTGCGGCGTCGGGATGGGGCGCGTCACTGATCAGACCGGGCAAATCAACCGGTGGCGCCGGGGTGATTAGCATGGCACTTGCCGTCGCGGCGGTCTTGCCGTCCAACCCTTGAACCACGGCCTGGGCGGTGGCCAGGCGCTTGCCCGCGCGGGTCATCTCGACCGCCACTTGAAACCCGGCCATGGGCACCGGGCGCATCAGGTCGATGGTCAGCCGCACCAGCCGGCGCGGTGCTCCGGCAGCATCTTCGACGCTGCGGGCGATGGCCCCGGCAACCGGCCCGGCATGGCAATGGTCCGGCGACCAGGGACCGCGCGCCGCATCCCGGGCCAGATAGACACCGGCATCCAGATCGAAAAACGCGCCTGGCATCATGGTCGGGCAACTCCTGTCCTGCCGCTGTGAAACCCCTTGAGGCACGGTCAGCCGCTGATACTCATGGGGTCAACCCGGGGCAAGCCACGCCGTTCGGTTCGACGCGCAGATCGCACGTGTTACTTCGACCGGGTCGTGCCGCCTGTTCCGTCCGTGCGCGCGGCCTCGAACCCCGGCGTGACGACCATCTCGGTGAACTGGCCCAGAACCGCCTGCCACCACTGCACGGTGTCATCGAAATTCACCGCCGTGACGCCGCCCGCCAGGTTCATGTCGAACTCAATCGTCGCGTTGTCGCCGGAATCCAGATAGGCCGAGGAAAACCGGCGGTCACGGTTCCACTGGTTCATCGCCTCCAGGGAATGCGCGCCATTCGATTCCCACCAGGCGCGAAACTGGACCGATGTGCAGTTGCGGTTGCCGTCGTCGCAATTCAGGAACGAGATCGAATAGACGACATCGTCCATCTCGCCGCGGATCCAGCGCCCGTCCTCATCCTCGCGGCGCTCGACCGGGCCATAGGCGGCGGCGATCTCCAGCACGCGGTCGAAATCGTCACCGGTAATCAGTCCGCCCAGCGGCACCTGCGCGGCGGCGGGCAGCGCCACTGCGGCCGCAGTCGCAGTGGCAGTCGCGGTGGCAAGGGCGAACAACCTGGGTCCAAAATCAAGCATGACAATTCCTCCAATCGAAAATTCCCTCAACGCTAGCATCGCCGGCCCCACGCGATCAATCAAAAGCGTGTCGCCATATCGTGATCCCGGCCGGGCGCCCCTGGCGGGAAGAACGCAAAGCTGCGGCTTGCAAAAAGCGCGGAATTACCGCAAAAGGCGCCAAACAACCCCGGAAATGAGCCCGATGTACGAATACAAAGTCGTCCCTGCACCGGTTCGCGCGGACAAGGTCAAAGGCCTGAAATCCACCGCCGACCGTTTCGCCCACACCCTGGCCGAGCAGATCAATGCGCAAGCCTCGGGCGGCTGGCAGTTCGAGCGCACGGAAACCATGACCTGCGAAGTCCGCAAAGGGCTGGGCGGCCTCAAGACCATCACCCATACCGTGATGATCTTTTCGCGCCTTCTGGGGGCGACGCGCCCGGACGCAGGCGCCGCCGTGGCCGCTGCCCAAGGGCT
>CAJQNQ010000056.1 GCA_905479725.1 uncultured Paracoccaceae bacterium
CGGCCATGCGGTGATGCCGATGGTCGCCACCGCCTCGGCCCGCGACGACCCCACCGAGATGCGCCGCGTCACCCGGATGGGCATGTGGCTGTCGCTGGGGTTCTCGGTTCTGGCCATGCCCCTGTTCCTGTTCGCGGCGCCTTTGCTGGGCGCTATGGGCCAAGACCCCGATGTCGCCCGCGTCGGCGGCGGGTATCTGCAAATCGTCGGGCTGGGCCTGGCGCCCGCGCTGCTGGTGATGGTGATCAAAAGCTATCTGGCCGCGCAGGGGCACACACAGGTTGTCCTGTGGGTCACCGTGGCCGCGGTGTTCGTCAATATCGGCGTCAACTGGCTCTTGATCTTTGGCAATCTGGGTTTCCCCGAACTTGGCGCGCGCGGCGCGGCGGTGGCATCGGTGGTGGTGCAGATCGTCACCTTGGTGGCGATCCTGATCTATGCCGTCACCCTGCCTTCGCTGCGCGCGCATCGGCTGCTGGTGCGCTTCTGGCGGCCGGACTGGTCGGCGCTGCGGCAGGTGAACGCGCTGGGTCTGCCGATCGGCGGCGCGATGCTGGCGGAAACCGGGCTGTTCGCGGCCTCGGCGGTGATGATGGGCTGGCTGGGCAAGCTGCCGCTGGCCGCGCATTCCATCGCGCTGGAGATCACGGCAATCTTCTTCATGGTCCATCTGGGTCTGTCCAACGCGGCCACGGTTCTGGTCGGGCGCGCCAAGGGCCGCGGGGATATCGACGCGCTGAAAGCCGCCGCCAGGGCTTCGATGATCCTGTCGCTGGTTTTTGCTGCGGTGACGATGCTGATCTATTGGACTCTGTCCGAAACCCTGGTGGGTCTGTTCCTGAAGCCCGATGACCCCGAGCGCGATCTGATAATCCTGTTGGGCGTGTCCCTCTTGATGGTCGCGGCGCTGTTCCAGTTGGCCGATGCCGGGCAGGCCATGGCGATGGGTTTCTTGCGCGGGATCCACGACACCGGGCAGCCGATGATTATCGCTGCGGTGTCCTATTGGCTGGTGGGTTTGCCGACCAGCTACGCGCTGGGCTTCATCGCCGGGTGGGGCGGGGTCGGCATCTGGTCCGGGCTGGTCGTCGGCCTGACGGTTGCCGCCCTGGCGCTGCACCTGCGGTTCTGGAGCACGATCCGCCGCTAGTCGCGGGCGATTTCGTGCTGATACCGCAGCCGCGCGACCTCCTCGTTCTTGTCCGACTTGCGCAGATCGCTCAACGTGACCTCGACATAGGTCAGATGCGCCTCGGCGGCGGCGCGGGCCGCCTGCGGGTCACGCGATTGAACCGCGGCGTTGATCGCCGCGTGCTGTTCCAGAAGCGTATCTCGGGTGGTGCGCTGGCGGAACATCTGCTGACGGTTGTAGAACACACCGGCCTTGAGCAGATCAAACATCGCCCGCATCGTGTGCAGCATGATGATGTTGTGGCTCGCCTCGATGATCGCCAGGTGAAACTCGGCATCCAGCGCGGCCTCATCCGCCGGGTTCTTCTTGGCATGCGCGGCTTCCATCTTGCGGAATACCGTGTCGATCACCTTCAGATCGGTGTCCGAGCCAAAGCGCGCGGCGCGTTCGGCGGCCATGCCCTCCAGATCGCGGCGGAAACTGACATAGTCGAACACGGCCTCGTCATGGGTGGCAAACAGGTTGATAAGCGCTCTGGAGAAGGTCGTTTCCAGCATGTCCGCCACATAGACGCCGGAGCCGGCGCGCGACACCAGCAAGTCGCGCTCTTGCAGATCGGCGATCGCCTCGCGCAGGGACGGGCGCGAAACGCCCATCCGTTCGGCCAGCTCGCGCTCGGATGGCAGACGCTCTCCGGGGCGCAACAGGCCACGCAGGATCAGCAATTCGATCTGCCGCACGACGCCCTGCGCCAGCTTTTCCTGATGGACCGGTTGGAATGGCATAAAAACCCCTTGATTGGTCAAAAGATATGACCGCAGGGGCTGTCAGGCAACCATGGAATTCCCGGTAGCGGGCCCAAGAGGACCCAGGCGCGAGCACCCTTGCGAGTTCAGGGGCGGGCCTTTGGTGCCCGCCCCCGCGTTATCCCACCCCGTTGCAGGCTCAGCCGTTCGGACGAATGGTGATCTCGACCCGGCGGTTCTGCGCGCGCCCGGTTGCCGTTTCATTCGACGCGATCGGCTGGTTCTCTCCGGCGCCGCGCGACACGATCCTGCGCACCGGCACGCCTGCCGTAATCAACACGCTGGCCACCGAATCCGCGCGACGCTCGGACAGGCGCTGGTTATAGGCCGCCGCGCCGGTGTTGTCGGTATGCCCGACCACCACGACCGAGCTTTCCGGATAGCGTTGGAGATTGCGCGCGATCACCAACAGATCGGATTGCAGATCCGGTCGCAACATGGCGCTGTCGGTGGCAAACAGGATATCCTGCGGCATGGATAGGATGATCTCGCTGCCGGTGTTCTGCACGCCAACCTGCGGACCCAGATCGCGGCGCAGTTCCGCGGCCTGCTGATCCAGATACGAGCCGATCGCCTGACCGGCAATCGCGCCCAGCCCCGCGCCGATGATCGTTTCGGGCAGGGCATCCGCACCGCCGTTGGCAGCGCCGAACAGCCCGCCGGCAATCGCGCCGGTCAACATGCCGGTGCGGCTTCGGTCAAGCTCGCCAGTGGTCGCGGATGTGCACGCCGCCAACAGCGAAAACGCCGACAGAGCGGCCAGAGCCTTGATTGCGGTCATTCAAATATCTCCTGAAATATGCCGGACAGGGCCAATTTATCC
>CAJQNQ010000057.1 GCA_905479725.1 uncultured Paracoccaceae bacterium
AGAGCGCGCAAAGCATCGCCGCGACCACCCGCCGCTTTGCCCGCGATTGGCCCGGGGCGGTCGAAGGCATCGCCACCACGATGTTCGCCAACCGCCAGGGCGCCCCCGGGTTTTCACGCGAAACGGCGCGGCGCGTCATTCTTTCGCAGGATCCCGACAAGATGCGAGCTTTGTGGGCGGATCTGGTTGCCATGGACGCGCGCGCCGCCATCGCCGATATCCAGGTGCCCTATCTGGTGTGTTCGGGCGCGCAAAGCCGGGTCTATCCGGCTTCGGCCGCCGACTGGATCGCCCGACAGGCGCCCCGGGCCCGGCGTCTGGTGTTTGACCATTCCGGCCATTCCCCGCATCTGGAAGAGCCCGACGGCTTCGCCCGGGCGGTCACCCGGTTCGCGCGCGGGCTCGCGGGCTAGGCGCCGACATCACGCGCCCGGACCAGCGCGCGCCCTTCGCAGATCACCGATCCGTCGGGCGCGGTGCAGCGGGTCCACAGATCGACCAGGTGCTTCTCTGGGCGCAGGCGGGTGATTTCCACGCGGGCGGTCAGCGGGGTGTCCAGCGGGGCAGGGGCCACAAACGCCAGATCCTGCTTGAGGTAATTGGTCCCCGACCCCGGCAGCTTGACGCCCAGCAGATAGGAAAACAGCGCGGCGATCAGCGGCTCTGGCACCTGCATGCCCGGCGCCGTACCCGAGAGTCGCGCAAAACCGGCCAGATCGGCCACTGAATAGGTCCGTGTCACCTGCGCGCCTTGCCCGACCCGCATCATGCGATCCGGGCCTCGCCGCTCAGCACGACCGCGCCGTCCGCGCTTCGGCTGGCCGTCAAGGTCAGCGAACCGGGGGTCATGCCCCGAACCGACAGCGTGATTTCCTCGCCCGCGAAACAGGGGTTGGGAAACATCAGGGATTGGTGGATCTGTCGGCAATCCGGGCTGTGGCGCAGCACCATGCCCCAAAGCTTGGCGTAGATCAGCATCCCGTGGCTGACGGTGCGGCCAAACGTCGTTCGGGCGGAAAATTCAGGATCGACATGGATCTGGTTGTCGTCGCCCGAGACGGCGGCGAAATCGTCGAAATCCCGCTGCGTGGGCACCCAGCGGGCCGAAAGGTCAATCATCCGCAAAACTCCGTCTCAGATCCGGTTTTCGCACCTTGCCCGCGGCGGTGCGCGGGAAATCGGCCACGATCCGCACGCTTGCCGGCACCTTGTAGGCGGCCAGCCTTTCGCGGCACCAGGGGCGCAGGCTTTCGGGGTCCACAGCCTGCCCCGGGCGCAGCATCACGAAGGCCGCGCCGGTCTCGCCCCATTGGTCGCTGGGCACACCGATCACGGCGGCTTCCAGCACAGCGGGATGGGCATTCAGAACGCGCTCCACTTCGGCCGGGTAGACGTTTTCACCGCCCGAAATATACATGTCCTTGATCCGGTCCACGACGAAATAGTAGCCGTCCGAATCGCGCCGGCCAATGTCACCGGTGGCCAGCCAGCCATCGGCGGTGAAGGCGTTCGCGGTGGCTTCGGGGTTTTGAAAATACCCCGGCGTGAGGCCCGGCCCGCGCAGCTGGATCTCGCCCTGTCCCGCCATGCCCGGCGCCACGCCGTCCAGCCGCACCTCGGTCAACATCTGCGCCTTGCCCACCGACCCGATCTTTTCCGCCGCCATCGCCGGGTCCATCAGGAACACTGTGGGCCCGGTTTCGGTCATGCCGAACCCGTTCAGCACCTGCACGCCGCGCTGCGCGAAGAACCGGATCAGGGGTTCGGGCAGCGGCGCGCCCCCGCAGCCGCAGCGCAACCCGCTCAGGTCAAGCGCGTCGATGCCGGGCAGCAGCGACAGCGCCTGATAGACCGCCGGCACGCCGAACAATTGCGTGACCGCACCCTGCCGGATCAATGTGGCGACCGCGTCCGGCTCGAATCCCGGCAGGATTGTCGAGCGTCCACCCGTCAGGAACAAGGGCAGCGTGTAAAGGTTGATCCCGGCGGTGTGGAACAGGGGAAGGAAGTTGACCGACCGGTCCGCCCCGGTCAGATGGGCGGCCTGGCCGATGTTCACCGCGTTCGCCCAGGCCATGCGCGCGGTCTGGATCACCGCCTTTGGCCGCCCCGTGGTGCCCGAGGTCATGAGCAGATACCAGGGCCGCGTGGCAGGCACGGGATCGGTGATGGCCGGCCCGCCCGCGCCGAGCCATTCGGCAAAGGCGCTGTCAAGGTCGAACACCCGCGCGCCGCTGCCCTGGCCGACCGACCGTGCCAGGGATCCATGCGCCGCGTCGCAGATGATGGCCCGGGCGCCAAGCGTGCCCAGCGCCTCGATCAGTTCCGGCGCGGGTTGGCGCCAGTTCAGCGGGCACAGAATGATCCCGGTTTTCTGGCAGGCAAACAGGGTGACAAAGAATTCCGCCCGGTTGTGGCACAGGATGGCCAGCCGGTCGCCTTCTTGCAGACCTTCGTGGCGCAGCGCCATGGCAACGGCGTTCGCCGCGTCGTTGACCTGTGCGAAACTCCAGTCGCGCCCGGTCGTCGTGTCATGAAAAGCCAGCGCACCGGGTGAAATCTCGGCCCGTTTCGCGGCCATGTCGGGGACCATGTCTGATACGGGGGTCGCCATCATTCCCTCCCTCGCCGCTCCAGGAACCGCGCCATCTTGCCATGCGTCTCGGGCAGGCCGATCAAGTGGCGAAAACACGCGGTCTCGGCGTCCAGCCGGTCGCCGACCTGGCGCAGCCGCACGTCGTCCCAGATCAGGCGCTTGATGCTCAAGGCGCTGTCGACATCAAGGTCTGCCAGCAGCGCGGCGGCGGTCTTTTCGGGCGCGGTATCCACCGCGCAGGCCAGCCCGGTGTCAAGCAGATCCGTTGCCGTCATCCGGCTGTCGGACAGCAACCATCGCGTGGCCCGTCCGGCGCCGATGCGCTCTGGCAGAACGGCGGTCCAGCCGCCATCCGGGGCAAAGCCGACCGTGGAATAATAGGGCTGCACGAAGGTGTCGGGGGCGACAACCGCGCGGTCCGCCGCGAACAGGAACCCAGCCGCGCCGCCGGTGACGGCCCCGCGCGCGGCGGTGACCAGGATGATCGGCATGGACAGCATGCGCAGCACAAGACGTTGCAGTCCGGGCACGAGATGATCGGCGTAGTCCCGGGCCTGGCCCTGCCGGGCCGCCTGATGAAAGCCGGCGACATCCCCGCCCGAGGAAAAGTTGCGCCCGCCGCACAGCACCGCGCGGGGCAGGCGCAAGGCTTCAAGCGTGTCGAAGGCTTGTGAAAGCTGATCGATCAGGGCCGGGGTCAGCGCGTTGGCGCGGGGGCCGGTCAGCGTGATGCGAAAGCAGGGCTGGCCGTGCGTGTCGTCAACCTGCGCGTCTACCAGATCCATCACGGCGCCAGCCCATGGGTTATCAGGCGATGCGCCTCGTCAACGACCCAGTCGATATCAGGGTTGTCATCCCACAGGACGTAGCGGTCGCCCAGCGCCTTGACCATGCCCATCAGCGCCCAGGCCCGGACCTCGGAATCGCCCTGCGAGATTTCGCCCTTTTCGGCGGCGGCGCGCAGCCCTTTGGCATAGGCGTCGCCGAAGCCGTTGAAATAGCTGCGATAGGCCTTGGGATCGACGAACCGGGCTTCTTCGACCACCCGGTACAGGGACGGCCGTTCCGCCACGAAGCGCAAAAAGGTCTCCAGCCCGGCACGTTCGGCGGCGATCCGGTCGGGCGCGGTTTCGGTGGCGAAGGCGATCTTGGCCCGCGTGGCACGGCCCATTTCCAGCACCAGTTCGCGGAAGATTTCTTCCTTGCTGGAGAAATAGACATAGAACGTGCCCAAGGCCGTGTCGGCGGCGCGGGTGATGTCGGCAATCGTGGCCGCCGAAAAGCCCTGCTGGCCGATCACCTGCTCGGCGGCATTCAGGATTGTCAGGCGCCGGGCCTGTCCGCGTTTGGTTTTCGGGGCAAGGGGTTTGTTCATGTATACATGAATAGTGATTCATGTTTCAGGATGCAAGACCGGGCTTCAATCGCCAGGCGCTTGCAGATCCATTGTCATCTGCCCGCGCCGCATCTGGCGGGTCAGGGCGGCAAAGGGCTGTTTGCTGTGGCGTTCGGCGTGCAGGACCACGAGGGCGGCGGCGCGCGCGTCCTCGCCCGCGTCATGGTGCTCGAACTCCAGCCCCAGCGCCTGTTTCAGATGCGCCAGGCCGTGCCCACCCTTGCCGCGAAACTCGGGCCAGACCTCGCGCGCGATCTTGACGCTGTCGCTCCAGCTCAGATCGGGGCGGGGCAGGTCTGCCGCCCTGCAGGCGGCGTTGATGGCTGACTTGTCGAAATTGCTGTGCTGCACCAGGTGATGAATGCGCAAGAGCGGAAGCATCTGGCGCCAGGTCTGGGGGAAATCGGGCGCGTTGCGCACGGTCTGTGCGTCGATGCCGTGAAGCCGGGTGTTGAAGGCCGCGAAATCCTGCAACGGGTTCACATAGGTGGCATAGCTCAGGATATGATTGTCGGGGCGCACACAAGCCAGCCCGATCTGGCATACGCTGCCACCAAACCCGTTGGCGGTCTCGACATCCAGCGCGATGAACCGGAACCGCCCGGCGGGCAGCTCGGTGACGCGCGTGTAGCCGGGGATAACGCAAGGGACCGGGCGGGGCGGCATGGGGCGAGCTTTCAACAGGTGCGCCAACCCTAGCAACCTGCCCGCCCGAGTGCACGGGTTTTGCGCCGCTCAGCCGGATGTGCGGTTCACGCGGTTCATCAGCTCTTCACCGGTTTCCTTGCGCTCGCTGTAGCGGTCCGTCAGATAGGCGGTGTTGTCGCGGGTCAGCAGCGTGAACTTGACCAACTCCTCCATCACATCGACCATCCGGTCGTAATAGCCTGACGGCTTCATGCGGTCATTGTCGTCGAATTCCAGGAACGCCTTGGCGGTCGAGGACTGATTGGGGATCGTAAGCATCCGCATCCAGCGCCCCAGAAGGCGCATCTGGTTTACCGCGTTGAAGCTTTGCGACCCGCCCGAGACCTGCATGACCGCCAGCGTCTTGCCCTGTGTCGGCCGCACCGCGCCTTGCGATAGCGGTATCCAGTCGATCTGGGTTTTCATCAGACCGGTCATAGCGCCGTGACGCTCGGGCGAACACCAGACCATGCCCTCGGACCAGGTCACCAGCCGGTGCAATTCCTGCACCTTGTCCATATCGGCGCCCGGATCGTCGACCAGCGGCAGTCCCGCGGGGTCGAAGCCGCGGGTCTCGGCGCCCAGCCTTTGCAGGATCCGCGCGGCTTCTTCGGTCATCAGCCGGCTGAACGAACGTTGCCGCAACGAACCGTGGAGCAACAGGATCCTTGGCCTGTGCGTGGAGCGCGTGGCGGGGAACAGGGCGTCGCTGTCGATGTCGCGAAAGTGTTCTTGGGAAAGATTTGGGGTGGTCACTGCGGCATTTTCCATCGGCTTATTGCAAGTTTGTATGTCAGGCTTTAGCGTTCAGCGCGCGCGCCAACTGGTCCAGCGCGGTGGCCAGCCGGGCGCGCGGGCAGGCGATGTTCAGGCGTCCGAAACCCGCGCCTTCGGGCCCAAAGGCGATGCCTCGGGTCAGGGCCCAGCCGGCCTCATGACGCAAAAACCGGGTCAGGTCATCAGGCGTCAGCCCAAGGGCGCGAAAATCCAGCCACAACAGAAACGTGCCTTCGGGTTCGGTCATGGTGACCTGTGCCATGCCCGCCAGCCTTTTGCGCACCAGCGCCACATTCCCCTGAACATAGGTCAGCGCGGCGTCCAGCCATGGCCCGCCCTGTTCATAGGCGGCCTGCATCGCGACACTGGCAAACGCATTGTTCTTGTTCACCGTCAGCCGGCTGTTTTCGGCCATGAAAGCCTTTCGCCGCGCGGTATCGGGGATCACCGTAAAGGCGCTGGAACAGGCGGCGATGTTGAAGCTTTTGGCCGGAGACAGGCAGGTCACCGAATTCAGCGCATCCGCGCCGGACAGGCTGGCGAAGGGCGTGTAGGGGTGCCCGGGAAAGGTGATGTCGGCGTGGATCTCGTCCGCGACCACCAGCACACCGTGGCGGCGGCAGATGCCGCCCAGCCGCGCCAGTTCCGCCCGCGACCAGACCCGCCCAACCGGGTTGTGGGGGTTGCACAGGAACAAAAGCCGGGTGCGCGGATCCGCCGCCAGGGTTTCGAACCCGGCGAAATCCATCATATGGCGCCCCTGGTGAACCTTCAGCGGGTTGGCGACCATGCGCCGCCCGTTCTCGGCAATGATGTCGGCGAAATCGAAGAACACGGGTGGTTGCACGATCACCCCGTCGCCCGCGTCGGTGAACAGGTTCAGCGCCATGGAAAGGGCGTTCAGGACATTGGGGGCCCGCAGGATATGCGCGGGGTCGATCGCCCAGCCGTGGCGCCGTGCAAACCAGCCGGCAAGCGCCGGGATCAGCCCCTCGGGCACGGCCTCGTAGCCGAACACGCCATGCGCGGCGCGTCGGGCGATGGCGGCCCGCACCACGGGTGCGGCCTGAAAATCCATGTCTGCGACGCCGGCCGCGAACAGGTCCATCCCGACGTCGCCCAGCACCATGGGGTGGGTTTTCAGCGCGGGCACCGCGCGCCGGTCAATCGGCGTGTCAAAATCGAACGGCTCAGACATCGGCGCGCTCATCGAGCAGCCAGCGGAAGAAAGACGTCGCCAGCACGGCGGCGATCAGTTGAACGGCGACGAAGCCCGCGACATCCCCCGGTGCGATCCCGGCGAAAGTGTTGGAAAACCCGCGCGCGATGGTCACGGCGGGGTTGGCGAAAGAGGTGGACGAGGTGAACCAGTAGGCGGCGGTGATGTATAGCCCGACCGCCATCGGAACCGCTTCGGGCCGCGCGCGCAGGCAGGCCAGGATCGTGCCGATCAGGCCAAAGGTCGCCACGAACTCGCCGGTCCATTGGCCCAGCCCGTTGCGCGCGGTGGTCGAGGCGTCAAGGATCGTGCGGTCGAACATCAGATGCGCCGCCAGCACGCCGGCAACCCCGCCGAAAATCTGCACCGCCACATACAGGGCGGCGTCGCGGCGGGTAATCTCTCGCCGCAGGGCAAAGCACAGTGTCACGGCCGGGTTGAAATGGGCGCCGGAAATGGGGCCGAACACGGTGATCAACACGACCAGGATGGCCCCCGTGGGAATGGTGTTGCCCAGCAGCGCGACGGCCACATTGCCGCCCGCCAGGCGCTCGGCCATGATGCCGGACCCGACGACAGTGGCCAGAAGGGAGAAGGTGCCCAGCCATTCGGCCATCAGGCGGCGATCCAGGCTCATGTGTGGTCCTCCAGCAAACTGGCAAATCGGTCGGCGGCGATGTTGCCGCCGGTTATGACGGTCGCAACGTTGCGCCCTTGCAGGGGCACCCGGCCCTGCAATATCGCCGCCAGTCCGACAACAGCACCGGGTTCGGTGACGATATGGAAATGGTCATACGCGAAGCGCATGGCATCGCGCACTTCGGCATCCGTGGCCGTGACGCCGCCGGTCAGCGTGTGCCTGTTGATTTCGAATGTCATTTCGCCGGGGATAGGGGTCATGATGGCGTCGCAAATGGTCTGGCGGCCCTTGGGATTGGGCACGCGCTGCCCGGCTCGCAGTGAGCGGCGCGTGTCGTCGAACAACGCGGGTTCAGCGGCGAACACCTGTGTCGCGGGGCTGGCTTGCGCCATGGCGATGCCGGTTGCCGCCGTTAACCCGCCACCGCCACAGGGGGTGACCACAGCGTCCAGTTCCGGCGCGTTGTTCAGCAGTTCCACGGCGACGGTGCCCGCCCCGGCCAGCACCTGAGGGTGGGCGCTTGGCGGCACTTCGGTCCGACCGGTCTGGGCAACCAACTGGGCGACGACCCGCGCGCTGTCCTCGGTTTCACGGTCAAAAGTGGTGATCCTGGCACCCAGGGCAAGAACGGCCGCTCTTTTGGCCGTCGGCACATCCGAGGGCATGACGATCAGTGCCGTCGTGCCCAGCAATTGCGCCGCGCGCGCTACGCCCAGCGCGTGATTGCCCGACGAATAGGTCACAACCCCAAGCGCGCGTTGCGCTTCGGTCAGATGCATCATGCGGTGATAGGCGCCCCGGAACTTGAAGGCGCCGGTGCGTTGCAGGTTCTCGGCTTTCAGCAACAGGCGACCGCCAAGCATCCGATTGACGTCCAAGTTTTCCAGCAGCGGTGTAGGGTGAACGATCCCGGCAAGGCGCGTGGCTGCGGCCTGCATGTCGTTCAGTGAAACGGGAAAGTCCGGCATCAGGCACCCGGGAGCGGGTCAAGCGAGGGCGAAGAAAAGCCCCGTGAAACTGGCGTTTGGGTCATGGCGGTTCCCGTGCTGACGTTTCGGCCCTTGCCGAAATGTGGTTCTGGCTACGCGACCCGGCGGATGCTTGTCAAGCTTCGATATTTCGGATAGTGACGAAACATGGATCAGGAAACCGCCATCGACGTTTTTGCCGCGCTGGCACAGCCGACCCGGCTGGCGGTGTTCCGG
>CAJQNQ010000058.1 GCA_905479725.1 uncultured Paracoccaceae bacterium
CTCGCGCTTCAGAATCTGGCGATCTGGCCCACACAACCGGGCGACCCCGCGCGCCCGCTCGCAGACAGCCTCGACACCATCGGCTATCCGCCAGCGCCGGCATCCGACCGGCTGCGCGCCTTCCGGCTCCGGTTCGCTCCCGGGCATATCGGCCCTGAAAGCGGCGCCGACAGGGCGATTGCCGACGCAGCCGCCCAACTCTGTCATACATTTGAAAAGTGATATCCTGACGCCGATCTTTCGACTGAAAGCAAGCGAAAAGTCAAAAAAGCTTCCATCATCTTTGTGCCAGAAATATCCCGGGGGCGCCCCCGCATGGGGGCGGGGGCAGCGCCCCGCAGGGCCGATGGCCCTGCAAACCAGGCCGGGCGCGGGCGGGGCCCTGCGCCCCGCCCGCGCCCGGTCATCCCCGGATTTACGCACACCTTCCGCCAATCGGCTCAGTGCAGGCGCCCCCGGATTCGCCGCAGCGCCCACCAGACAGCACCAATCAAAACCGGCGTCAGGATCGCCATGACGCCCGGTTTTCCGATACCGAACGGTTCGGCAAAAGGCAGCACCAAGTTGGACGCCAGCCCCACCGCGTAATAGCTGATCGCCACCACCGAAAGCCCTTCGACCGTGCGCTGCAGCCGCAACTGCAGATCGGCGCGCTTGTCCATGCTTTGCAAAACGGCCTGGTTCTGGGCCGATCGCGCGACCTCGACCTGGGTGCTCAGCAGGCGGCCCACCCGCATCGCCCGGTCCGACAACACCGCCAGCCGGCTCTCGGCGGCCTTCACCGTGCGCATTGCCGGGTCGTAGCGGCGGCGCATGAACTCGGCCAACGTCTGCCGCCCCTCGAACCGCTCCTCACGCAGAACGCTGATCCGATCGTGCACGATCGCCTCGTAGGCGCGCGTCGCGCCGAACCGGAACGATGCGCCAGCTTCCAGCCGTTCCAGTTCCGCCGATACCTGCATCAACGCGTCCAGCGTGGTTTCCGCGCGCGCGCCGGGGGCGGCCATGTCGCCGACCAGCGCCGCCAGGCGCTGGTCCAGTTGACCCAGATCCACCGAAACCCGGCGCGCGCGGGCAAGGCCCAGCATCGACATGGATTTGTAGGTCTCGATCTCGCACAAGCGCTGCACGATCCGGCCGACGCGGCGAAACCCGGTATCGGGATGCACGAAGATCGCCATGCGCACATGTCCCGCCGGATCGATGCGAAAATCCGATGCCACCACTGCCGCGCCATCCAGCACGCTGACCGCCGCCAGGCTTTCCCCGACGAACCAGTCGTCCAGCCTGGCGCGCAAGGCGCGTTCATCCACCGCCTTGCGGGTGGTCAGCGGCAGATGCTCGATCTGGAACAGGATCGAGGTGACGCGCAGCCCCGGCGCCATGGCCAGCCAGTCGGGCGGAAACACGCCAAAGGCATCGGCATCGAAGGCGCGTTTCGCTGTGCCCTCGGCAAAGGCGATCCAGGTGGTGAACTCGGTATGGTTTTCCCATTTCAGCCCGAACCGCCCCAGCGTCGCCGTGTGATGCGTGGCGCCAGGTGCCGGATGCCCCACACCGTGGCGATCCAGCAGCGCCGTCAGATGGTCGCGGTCCGACCCGCGGTCGCGCGCGGCGGCGTCGCGCTCAGGCTTGACGGCCAGAAAGGCCGCCGTAGCCGGAACCGGAATGACCGGCGCCGGGCGGGCGTGCAATTCGTTGGTCAACGCGTAGCGCAGCGGGTGGTCGTCGATCGGCGGCATTGGGCGTCCGGGACAAGGGGATAGCCCCGTTTACGCGCATACGGGCGCCGGAAAAAGGGCGCGCATCGCCGCATCGGGGGCCCAGCGCGGTGTGCAATGGTATCCTTGCAATTCGGCAACGCCTTGGCCAATGGGCGCCCGTCGGTCGCCGCTCATCCCCGGCTGAACAACCCGCGCAGCGCCCGCGCCGTCACCGTGCTGACACCCGGTCGGCGCCCCATCCGGAACGGCAACGGGCGGCACAGGTCCATGGCCGCCAGCCCGACCCGCGCCGTCAGCGCGCCATTCACCACCCCTTCGCCGAACCGACGCGAGATCTTGGAAACCACGCCGCCGCCCGCCACCGAGCCGATCAGATCGTCGCCCACCGCCACCATGCCGGTGGCCATCAGATGCACCGCCACCGACCGCGCCAGCCGCCAATTACCCAAGGTTCCCGGCCGGCCGCCATAAAGTTCGGCAATGCGCCGGATCATCCGCAGATTGCTCGCCAGCGCCACCGCGACATCGGCCAGCGCCATCGGCACCAGCGCCGTCGCCAGGGCCACCTGCCGCGCGGCGGATTCGATTTCGACCTGCACCTGTGCATCCAGCGGAACCAGCAGCACCGCTTCGGCGGTCTCCAGCGCGGCGACCGGGTCCAGCAGGTCCGCCAGGTCAGGCTCGGACGCGCCGTAAAGCGCCTTCAGCGCCGCCACGGTGGCGCGCGCCTGCGTCAGATCGCCAGCGGCCAGCGCGGTTTCGGCCCGCGCGCGCAAGCTGTCCAGCCGTTTCAGCCGCCGGTAACCCAGCCATTCGCGCAGCGCCCAGACCAGCAACGCCAGCACCAGCGCGCCGGACAATCCCGCCGCCAGCCAGCCCAGCACCGGCACCCGGCCAATCAGCGCCGTGGCGAAATCCCAGGCCGCCACCCCCAGCATCAGCGAGACCAGGGCCGAGGCGATCAGCAAGATCCACCGGCCCGGCCCCCTGCCCGCCGGGCGCGCCATCCGCGCCATGGCCGCCTGCATGGCGCGCCCTGTCGGATCCTCGATCTCGGGCGCCGCGGCAACATCGGGCAGCGGCTCATCCAGTTCGATGACCAGCGGCCCGCGCGCGCGCGCCTTCGGGGTGTCGTCCGTTGCATCGCTCATGCCAGCATATCCCCGATCAGAAATTCGGCCGCCGCGTCCAGCCGGATATGCGGCAACCCCTGCCCCGGACTGCGGTTCAGCACCGGCGGCGCGAACTGCATCACCCCGTAATCGCCTTGCAACCACCGTGTGGCACCGTCGCGGGCTGGCGCCAGCAGGCGCGACGGATCGCCGGGCAGGTCGCCCGCGTTGACGGCCACTTGCCGCCCGTCCAGCAGGCGGCCCCGCACCAGATCGACATCGCGCCCCTGATGAGCGCGGTTTTCCTCGACCGTGGCGCGCAGGGCGGCGATGGACAGCGCGCGGGTTTCCGCGCCGGAAAAATGCGCCCGGTCGCGCGCCTCGCGCAGCATGGTCTCGGTCAACGCGGTCAGCTTGCCGTGCTGGCTGTGGTGCAGATGGTCGGCCTTTGTCGCCGCGAACAGGATCTTCTCGACCCGTTTGCCGCGCAGCAGGCTGCTGAAGAACCCGTTTGCGCCGGGCCGGAAGGCGGCCAGCACCTCGGCCATGGCGCGGCGCTGATCCTCCAGCGCCGCGGGGCCCTGGTGCACCGCCTCCAGCACATCCAGCAACACGACCTGACGATCCAGCCGCGCGAAATGGGTCTCGAAGAACGGGCGGATGACCTTGGCCTTGTAGGCTTCGAACCGCCTGGACATTTCGCGCCACAGGCTGCCACGCGGCGCTTCGGTGCCAGGCAAGGGTGCGAAGGTCAGAACCGGAGACCCGGCCAGATCGCCGGGCAGCAGGAAGCGCCCGGGCGTGCAGTCGGACCATCCCGCGGCGCGGGCGTCTGTCAGATAGGCGGTGAAGGCGCGCGCCAGGGTTTGCGCGCTGGGCTCGTCATGGCGCGCCGCCGGGTCGGTTTCGCCCAGGGCGGCCAGAAAGGCGGCGGCTTGAGGACGCGCGGGCAGCCGGTCCAGAACCTGTGCCGACCATTGGGCATAGCTTTTGCCCATCAATCCCAGGTCCAGGATCCATTCGCCGGGGTAATCGACAATATCCAGATGCAGCTTTCGCGGCCCGGTCAGAGAACCGAACCAGCCCGATGGTGCCAGCCGGAAG
>CAJQNQ010000059.1 GCA_905479725.1 uncultured Paracoccaceae bacterium
CCGCACCGTGCCGATCTGGCGGCGATCTGGACCGCGCGGGACAGGCCCGCCGCGCAATGTTCGACCGGCGAACAAAAGGCGATGCTGATCGCGCTGATTCTGGCCCATGCGCGCGCCCTGATGCAGGATACCGGGCGCCCGCCGGTGGTGCTGTTGGACGAGATCGCGGCGCATCTGGATGAAAACCGCCGCGCCGCGCTTTATGACGCGATCTGCGATCTGGGCGCGCAAGCGATGATGACCGGCACCGGGCCGGAACTGTTCGCGGCCCTTGGACCCCGCGCGCAGGGCTTTGAACTGACCGCGCGGGACGGCGCATCCCACTTGCTGGAAAGGACACTGACATGACCCCCCAACGCGTGACACTGATTACTCTGGGCGTTGCCGATCTGGTCCGGGCAAAGGCGTTCTACGGCGCACTTGGCTGGACACCCGAGGAAGAAACGCCAGGCGTTGTGTTCTATGACCTTGGCGGCATGAAGCTGGGTTTTTTCGGTCTGGACCCGCTGGCCGCCGATCAGGGGCGCCCCGGCGCGCAACTGGGCACCGGGGCCATGTCCCTGGCGCAGAATTTCCCCGACCGCGCCGCCGTGGACGCCGCCTTTGCCCAGGCCGAGGCGGCGGGCGCCACGGTTCTCAAACGGCCTGAAGCGGTGTTCTGGGGCGGCTATTCCGGCTATTACGCAGATCCCGACGGGCATGTCTGGGAATTGGCGCATAACCCGTTCTGGGCGCTGGACAGCGATGGGCGCCTGAAAGCCGCCTCTGAATGACCCTGACTCTGTGGGACATGCTGCTCTATGCCGGTGGGCTGGCCGTGCTCTGGGCCATCCCCGGCCCGGTCTGGGTGGCGCTGGTGGCGCGGGCCCTTTCGGGTGGCCTGGCGCGCGCCTGGCCGCTTGCCCTGGGCGTCGCGCTGGGCGATGCGATCTGGGCCATCAGCGCGGTGTTCGGGCTGGCATGGATCCTGTCCCTTTATGGGGATTTCCTGGTTCTTCTGCGCTGGGTTGCGGCGGGGATGTTTCTGGTCATGGGGCTGATGCTGCTGATCCGGCAACCGCCCCCGCCGGGCGCCAACACCGCGCTCAACCGCCCCGGGCTGTTGGCCGGGGTCGCGCTGGGATTTGCCGTGGTGATCGGCAATCCGAAGGCGGTGCTGTTTTACATGGGCCTGTTGCCCGGATTCTTTGACCTGACCCGCGTCACCGGCCCCGATATCGCCGTGATCGCGCTGCTGTCCAGCACGGTGCCGTTCCTGGGCAACCTGCTTCTGGCACTGTTTTTCGACCGCGCGCGACGGCTTCTGTCCAGCCCGCAGGCGCTGCGCAGGCTCAATATCGTTTCGGGTTTGCTGCTGATGCTGGTCGGCGCGGTGATCCCCTTCGCCTGACGCCCCGGCAAACCCCTAAATATTGTGTCTGGCGCGTGACAATCCCGGTGAAAACCGCTACACATCGGACAGGTTTATCACGGAATTTCCTCATGACGGCTACACCCGCTCCGCGCGAAGATTATGGCGCGGATTCTATCAAGGTTCTCAAGGGCTTGGATGCAGTTCGCAAGCGTCCTGGCATGTATATCGGGGATACCGATGATGGCTCGGGCCTGCATCACATGGTGTATGAGGTCGTCGACAACGGCATCGACGAGGCGCTGGCCGGTCATGCCACCTCGGTCACGGTCAAGATCCACGCCGACAGCAGTGTTTCGGTGCACGATAACGGGCGCGGCATTCCCACGGATATCCACACCGAGGAAGGCGTCAGCGCAGCCGAAGTCATCATGACCCAGTTGCACGCCGGCGGAAAGTTTGACAGCAACAGCTACAAGGTATCGGGTGGCCTGCACGGGGTTGGCGTGTCGGTGGTGAACGCGCTGTCGGACTGGTTGGAACTGCGCATCTGGCGCGCGGGCAAGGAATGGGTCGCACGGTTTGAAAACGGCGACACGGTCGAACATCTGCGCGAGGTCGGCCCGGCGAACGGGCAGAAGGGCACCGAGGTGCGCTTCATGGCGAGCGCCAAGACGCAGCGCCCCGACGGCACGTTCTCGAACCTGGACTACAGTTTCAAAACGCTGGAAAACCGCCTGCGCGAACTGGCGTTCCTGAACTCCGGCGTCGCCATTGTGCTGGAAGACGAGCGCCCCGCCGAACCCCTGCGGACCGAATTCTGTTTCGAGGGCGGCGTGCGCGAGTTCGTGCGCTTTCTGGACCGCTCCAAGGCCGCCGTCATGCCGGAGCCGATTTACATCGAGGGCACGCGCGACGATATCGGCGTGGAAGTGGCGATGTGGTGGAACGACAGCTACCACGAGACCGTGCTGCCCTTCACCAACAACATCCCGCAGCGTGATGGCGGCACGCATATGGCGGGCTTTCGCGGCGCGCTGACGCGGACGATCAACGCCTATGCGCAGTCGTCCGGGATCGCCAAGAAGGAAAAGATCAACTTCACCGGCGACGATGCCCGCGAAGGTCTGACCTGTGTGCTGTCGGTCAAGGTGCCGGACCCGAAATTCAGCAGCCAGACCAAGGACAAGCTCGTGTCCTCCGAGGTGCGTCCGGCGGTCGAAAACCTGGTCGGTGAAAAACTGTCCGAATGGTTCGAGGAAAACCCCCAGATCGCCAGATCGGTGGTCAGCAAGATCATCGAAGCCGCGCTTGCCCGCGAAGCCGCCCGCAAGGCGCGCGACCTGACGCGGCGCAAGACGGCGCTGGATGTGGCGTCGCTGCCCGGCAAGCTGGCCGATTGCCAGGAACGCGACCCCGCCAAATCCGAAATCTTCCTGGTCGAGGGGGACTCTGCCGGGGGCTCGGCCAAGCAGGGCCGCAGCCGCCACAATCAGGCCGTGCTGCCCCTGCGCGGCAAGATCCTGAACGTCGAACGCGCGCGGTTCGACCGGATGCTGGGCAGTCAGGAGATCGGCACGCTGATTACCGCCCTGGGCACCGGCATCGGGCGCGATGAATTCGATCTGGCCAAGCTGCGCTACCACAAGATCGTCATCATGACCGACGCCGATGTCGACGGCGCGCATATCCGCACGCTGCTGCTGACCTTCTTCTACCGCCAGATGCCCGAACTGATCGAAAAGGGGCATCTCTATATCGCCGAGCCGCCGCTGTTCAAGGTCGCGCGCGGGCGCTCCGAGGTCTATCTGAAGGACAAGGCGGCGCTGGATGATTACCTGATCGCGCAGGGAATCGAGGGCGCCATCCTGCGCCTGAAATCGGGGGCGGAAATCGCCGGCGCCGATCTGACTCGCGTGGTCAGCGAGGCCCGGCAGGTGCGGCGCAGCCTGGATGCGTTTCCGACACTGTATCCGCAGCATATACTGGAACAGGCCACCATCGCGGGGGCCTTCATTCCCGGGCAACTGGACAGCAACGCGCAGGGCGTGGCCGACGCCGTGGCTTCGCGTCTGGATCTGATCGCGCCGGAATATGAAAAGGGCTGGCAGGGCCGCCCGACACAGGACCACGGCTTGCGCCTGTCGCGTCTGTTGCGCGGGGTCGAGGAACAGCGTGTGCTGGACGGCCCGGTGCTGCGCTCGGGCGAAGCACAGCGCCTTGGCCGCTTTACCGGCGCGTTGCAGGAAATCTACAAACACCCCGCCACCCTGGTGCGCCGGGACCGCAGCGTCTCCATCCACGGCCCACTGGACCTGCTGCGCGCGATCCTGGCCGAAGGCGAAAAGGGCCTGACGCTGCAACGCTACAAGGGCCTGGGCGAAATGAACCCCAATCAGCTTTGGGAAACCACGCTGGACCCCGAAGCCCGCACCCTGCTGCAAGTCCGCGTCGATGACGTGGCCGAGGCCGATGACATCTTCAGCAAGCTGATGGGCGACGTCGTCGAACCCCGGCGCGAGTTCATCCAGAAGAACGCGTTGAGCGTGGAAAATCTGGACGCGTAAGCTTGAAAATGCGTGCCTGCACGCGCCCCAGAATCACCCCCGCCCGTGCGGTTCCAGGAAATCCAGCACCGGACCGATCGGCACGATCCGGTGCGGGTTGATGGTGTCATGGCTGTAGTAATAATGCCGCGTGATGTGGTCCAGCCGCACCGTCTCGGCCACGCCGGGGGTCTGATACAGATCGCGGGTATAGGCCCACAGGTTCGGGTAATCGACGATCCGGCGGCGGTTACATTTGAAATGCCCGTGATAGACGGAATCGAATCGCACCAGGGTGGTGAACAGCCGCCAATCGGCTTCGGTCAGCCGCTTGCCCAGCAGGTAGCGGTTATCGGCCAGATGCCCCTCCAGCCAGTCCAGCGTATCGAACAGCGGCACCACCGCCGCATCATAGGCGGCCTGCGTTGAAGCGAAGCCGGATTTATAGACCCCGTTGTTGAACGTATCATAGATGCGGTCGTTGATCGGCTCCATCGCGGCGCGCAGATCGGCGGGCCAGAAATCCAGCGTGTTTCCGGTCAGCCCGTCAAAGGCCGAATTGAACATGCGGATAATTTCCGAGCTTTCATTCGACACGATGGCATTGGTCTTCTTGTCCCACAGCACCGGCACCGTCACGCGACCGGACACCGTGGCATCGGCGCGGGTGTAGACCTGATGCAGGAATTCGAACCCGAACAGCGCGTCACCCGTCGCGCCCGGATAGTCCGCGCTCAGCGTCCAGCCCTTGTTCAGCATGTCGGGATGCACCACGGACACGGACACATGCGGCTCCAGCCCCTTCAACCGCCGAAAGATCAGCGTGCGATGCGCCCACGGGCAGGCATAGGACACATACAGATGATAGCGCCCGCTTTCGGCGGCAAACCCGCCGCGCCCGGTCGGCCCGGCGGCGCCATCGGCCGTGATCCAGTTGCGAAACCCCGCGGTCGTGCGTTTGAACTCGCCTCCGGTTTTCTTCGTGTCATACCAGCTCGTGTCCCAAACGCCGTCGACCAACTGACCCATTTCGCTCTCCTGTCCGTGTTCCCCAGTTAGGTGGGTATCCAGCGGCTCAGGTCAATCGCCGGCATCGCGCAAGGGTTGTTCATCGGTGAACAGACCGGAAAAATCCGGTGTGTTGCGGGGCGGCACCTTGCTTTCGGGTCGATCTGTGACACCCTCGGACGCAGGGAATCGGAGGACACCATGCTGGAGCAACTGCCCGAGGATATCCGCAAGGGGCTTGAGGACGCACGGCGCAAGGCCGCGCGCAAAGGGTCGCGCCTGTGCGTCCATGTCGGAGAGGACGTGTTTCCGATCCACAGCCTGAGCGATACAGGCTTCGTCGTTGATCCGCGAACCGTGCCGCGCCTGCGCGGGCTGGTGGATATCTATGACGGCCCGCGCCATCTGAGCCAGGCACTGATCATTGCCGTCGGCAACGAAGGCGGCTTGATGGCCTATGAGTTCAAGCGTGAAACGCCGGTCACACAAACCCCGATCCGCGACTATGCCGCGGACAGGGCCCTGCCCGCCGGGTATCTGACCAGACCGACCTGAGCCGGCTTGTTGCCTGAACGCGCTTATTGCAGGTCGCTGAAAGCCGCTTGCAGGCGGGCGACGGCCTCGATCACGCGGGCGCGCGGCGTGGCGAAATTGAACCGCATGAAGGATTCGCCGCCCTTGCCGTAATTTGTTCCGGAATTGGCAGCAATATGTGCCACGTCCTTCACACGCCGCACCA
>CAJQNQ010000060.1 GCA_905479725.1 uncultured Paracoccaceae bacterium
CGCGCCCGCCGTTGCCACGGCCGGGCCGATTGAAAACGCCTGCAACCGGTCCGACCGTTCGCAGTCCACGCGGTCCCTGTGCCGCTGCATCGACGCGGTGGCGCGCACCACGCTCACGCGGTCCGAACAGCGCCGCGCCGCTCGGTTTTTCAACGATCCGGACGAGGCGCAGCGTGTGCGCGTGTCATCGCGGCGGCGCGATGCAGAATTTTGGGAAAATTACAGCGCATTCGGCGCCGAGGCCGAGCGGGCCTGCTCGTAACGCGCGCGACGGGCCCTCACCCGGGCCCGCCACAGCGTGAACAGCCCAGCCGAAACCACGATACCCGCCCCGATGGCCACATTGGGGCGCAGCGTTTCGTTGAACACGAAGATCCCCAGCGCCGACGCGAACACCAGTTGCAGATAGGCCAGCGGCTGGATCGCGCTGGCTTCGGTCAGTTCATAGGCGCGGATCAGCAGGAAATGACTGAAGGCGGAAGTTACGCAGAGCGTGCCCATCCAGGCCCAGTCGATCCAGGTCATCGGCTCCCAGAACCAGATGCCGATGGCGGTGGTCACCAGCGCGCCGATCACGCCCATCCAGAAAAAGCTGACCGCGCCGCTGTCGGCGCGCGCCACGTAGCGCGTCAGCAGGCTGTAAAGCGCGAACATCACGGCGGCCAGAAGCGGGATCAGCGCCTCGACCTGGAACACACCGAATCCGGGCTCCAGAATCACCATCACGCCGACAAACCCCACGCCGATGGCCACCCAGCGCCTCCAGCCCACCTTTTCGCCCAGCACCGGGCCAGACAGGGCGGCGACGATCAGCGGATAGACCGCGAAGACAGCGTGGCTTTCCACCAGTCCCAGAACCGTGAAGGCCGCGACCATCACCAGAATTTCTAGCGCAATCAACACGCTGCGAAACCCCTGAACCCAGGGCATGCCGGATTTCGCCGCCCTTCTGACACCCCCCGCCCGGCGCGACGCCAGCGCGATCACGAACGCCGCGAAGAACCAATAGCGCACCATGATGACCATGTAGACATTGTATTCGCCCGCCAGATAGCGCGAGATTCCGTCCTGCATGGCAAAGACAAACATCGCGCCGACCATCATCAAGGCCGCAAGACTGGCGTTCTGCTGGGTCATAGCGGCATCCGGCCGGTGGTCATGTGCTTCTTGCGCCCGTAGCCGGGGATGCGCTGCACGGCAAATCCGGCATCCGCCAGCGCCCGGCGCACATGACCCGCAGCGGTATAGGTGGCCACGGTTCCGCCCGGATTTGTGTGGGCGCCGACCTGCGCCATCAACGCTTCGCCCCACAACTCGGGGTTTCGGGCCGGCGCGAAGCCATCCAGAAACCAGGCATCGGCCCGCCCGTGCCACTGGCCCAGCCGGATGCGCGCATCCCCAACATGAATGTGGGCGCGGACGCCGGGCAAATCGATCTGACGCACGCCGTCCGGTGCGCCCGTGGTCGCGTCGGCCCAGCCCGTCACCAGGGCACCGGCCAGGGCCAGATCGAACGGCGCCAGCGCGCGCGCCATGTCCTCTGGCCGCATCGGGAACGCCTCGAACGACGTGTAGTGCAGCGTGCCCGGCCCGGCCCAGGCCTGCGCCAGCATGGCCAGGTTCAAGCCCGTCCCAAAGCCCAGTTCCGCCACGCAAAACCCGTCCCGCAAGCGCCCCGGAAGGCCGTTGCCCGCCATGAATACGTGCTGCGATTCCGCCAGCCCGCCGGTGAAATACGGATCCGCGAACGCCGCGGCAATCGGCGTGTCGTCCTCGGTCCAGGTCAGGGCGGGGTGGTTCATGGCGCGGTGCGGGGTTAGGAATGCGGTGACAGTGGCGCGGGACCGGGGGAATGGCAATGGCACAAATCACGGTCATGGGCGCGGGCATCTTTGGCCTGTCGGCGGCCTGGATCCTGGCGCGGCGCGGCGCGGCCGTCACGGTTTGTGACCCGGTCGGCGTGGGGGCCGGATCCTCGGGCGGGGTGGTTGGCGCGCTGGCGCCGCATGTGCCCGAGAGCTGGAACCCCAAGAAGGCGTTTCAGCTGGAAAGCCTGCTGATGGCGGCGGATTTCTGGGCCGGAATCGCGGATCTTTCCGGCGGCGACCCCGGCTATGCACGGCAGGGCCGCGTGCAGCCCATCGCGGACCGCGCGGCGCTGGAGCGGGCGCATGAGCGGGCCGCCGGGGCGCGGGAACTCTGGCAGGGGCGGGCCGAATGGCGCGTGATGCGCGTGGCCGAGACCCCGGGGCTGACCTTTGACAGCCCCAGCGGCTGGGCCATCCACGACACCCTGAGCGCGCGTCTGTCCCCGCGCGGCGCCGTGTTGGCATTGGCTGCGGGGCTGCGGCGCATGGGCGCGCGAGTCCTCCAACGCGACACCCCGCCCGCCCAAGCCGGCACGGTGCTGTGGGCCACCGGCGCGCAGGGGCTGGCCGATCTGGGGGCCGATCTGAACCGCCCCATGGGTGGCGCCGTCAAGGGACAGGCGGCCCTGCTTCAGGCTGATTTCCGGCACGCCCCACAACTGTTCATCGACGGGTTGCACATCATCCCCCACGCGGATGGCACGGTTGCCGTTGGTTCGACCTCGGAACGCCTTTTCAGCCATCCGCACAAGACGGACGAGCAGTTGGAAACCATCATCGGCCGGGTGCGCGTGGCCTGCCCGGATCTGGCCGATGCGTCGGTGCTCGAACGTTGGGCGGGTTTGCGCCCCCGCACCCCCACGCGGGCGCCGATGCTGGGCGCGTGGCCGGGGCGGCCGGGGCATTTCGTGCTGAACGGCGGGTTCAAGATAGGCTTCGGCATGGCCCCGAAACTGGCCCATCTGGCCGCAGACCTGCTGCTTGATGGCCATGACGCGATCCCCGAGGGCTTTCGGGTCAGCGATAATCTTCACCGCAAGGATCGTTGACGAAAAAGGCCCCGAGCGGCAATGCCGTCGGGGCCAATTCAGGTTTCAAAGCCAACCGACTCAGTGCATCCGCGCGTTGACGGTCTGGATCGATTCCTCGATCAGCTTGCCGGCGGCGTCCGCGCCAAGGTTCTTGGCGATCAGCTCACTGGCGGCACCGACGGACACCGAAATCGCCTGATTGCGCACCTCTCGCACGGCGCCAGCCTCGGCCGCTGCGATCGAATCTTCGGCGGCGCGCAAGCGACGCGCGATCGACGCTTCCAGATCGACCCGGGCTTGCTGCGCGGCGACCTCGGCATCAGCTCTGGCCTTGGCAACGATCCGCTCGGCCTGGTCCTTGACCTCGGCCTTCTTGCGCTCGAACGAAGCTCGCAGTTCCTGCGCTTCTTCGCGCAACTTGCGGGCTTCATCCAGTTCGGCGCGGATCGTCTCGGCGCGCTTGTCGAGCTGCCCCGTCAACATGCCGGGCACCTTGAAATAGACCAGCACGCCCACAAAGATCAGGAACGCGATCACCACCACGAAGTCAGTGTTGCGCAGCGAGAAGAACGGCTCACCGGGCGCCGCGAAGGCCGGCGAGGCGGCGAACACGGCGATCAGGGTCCAAAGCCGGGTCATGCGGCACCCCCTTTCAACTGGGCATTCACCGCAGCCGTCACCGACCGCGCATCGGCGGAAACGCCGAACGAGCCCAGCAACTCCTTGGTGGTGTCCTTGGCGACCGCTTTCACGGCCTCGGCAGCCGAGTCCCGGATTTCTCCGATCCGCACCTCGGATTCCGCGGTGCGCGCGGCGATTTCGGCGTCGGCCTTGGCAATCGCCACGTCAAGATCCTTCTGGATCTCTGCTTTGGCATCGTCGATGACCCTGGCGGCAGCCGCGCGCGCGTCATCCAGCGCCTTGTGATAGGCGGCTTCGGCTTCGGCGGCCTGGGCCTTGAAGGTTTCCGCCGCGGCGATATCGTTGGTGATCGTCCCGGTCCGTTCGGCCAGAACCGAACCGATACGGGGCAACGCCACGCGCGAAAGAATGAAGTAAAGCACGACAATCGACACGACAAGCCAGAAGATCTGGTTGCCGAATGTCGAAAAATCAAGCTGCGGCAACCCGCCCGAACCTGCCGCTTCCGCGGCCTGAGCGGCGTCTGCTGCGTGCTCTGTCACTTGCTGGGCAGTATCTGCAGACATGGCGTCCTCCTGATGGACCGTAACCGCCGGGCGCGCGTTGCCACCCGCCCGACTGCAAGGATCACGGAAAGGTCAGGATCAGACGGCAAACATCAGCAGCAGCGCAACGAGGAACGAGAAGATCCCCAGCGCTTCGGCGAACGCGATGCCGATGAACAGCGTGGCGGTCTGGCCGGCGGCAGCCGACGGGTTGCGCAGCGCACCCGACAGGAAGTTGCCGGCAACATTGCCCACACCAACTGCAGCCCCACCCATGCCGATGCATGCCAGGCCAGCGCCGATGTACGCGCCCATTTGAACGATATTGCCTTCCATAGCAGTAGCTCCTTACGATTGGAAATTGGCGTGATTGATGAGCCCGACCTCAGTGCGAAGGATGCAGAGCATCTTTCAGGTAAACGCAGGTCAGGATGGTAAATACATAGGCCTGAATAAAGGCCACGAGGGTTTCAAGCGCCAGGATGGCGGTGATGGCAAGGATCGACAGCGGTGTGACGGCGATGCCGATGCCCGAGATCAGGATCAGCGGCGCGAACGCGGCGAACACCTTGACCACGGCGTGGCCCGCCATCATGTTGCCGGCCAGACGAATGGAATGGCTGACCGGGCGCACGAAATAGCTGATGATTTCAATCAGCGCCAAGATCGGGCGCAAGGCCAAGGGCGCCGACGACACCCAGAACAGACCCAAGAAGCCGACGCCATGGATGGCGAAACCGACGATGGTCACGGTCAGGAACACAGCCATGGCCAGAACGGCAGTGACGGCAATGTGCGAGGTCGGCGTGAATGCCATGGGCAGCAGGCCCAGAAAGTTCGAGA
>CAJQNQ010000061.1 GCA_905479725.1 uncultured Paracoccaceae bacterium
GTCGGGCCTGTTGTTGACCTCGGCCGTCTTTTACACGCCGCCTGCTGCGCAGGCGCAGGGGCTCGTCGGTGCCTATCTGGCCGCCCGCGAGGCCGGGTCGCGCAATGATTTCACGCAAGCCACGCCCTATCTGGAGCGCCTATTGCTTTCCGACCCGGGCAATACCGTCGTGCTCGAAGGAGCGACCGTGTCGGCGCTGTCCGGCGGGCAGTTTGAACGCGCGGTCGGCCGTGCGCGGGAACTGATCGCCCTCGAACCAGACAACCGTGCCGCAACGCTTGTGCTGCTGATCGCGGGCTTCGACAGCGAAGAATATGACGCGGCCCTGCGTTTCGCAGAAAACAGCCAGCAGTTGCATCCGCTGGTCTACGGACTGGCGCAGGCCTGGGCGCAAATGGGGCAGGGCAGAATGTCCGAAGCCCTGGAGATGTTCGACTCGGTCAGCGATCTGGACGGGATGACCGCCTTCGCGCTGTATTGCCGCGCGCTCGCATTGGCGCTGGTCGGTGACGTGGAAGGTGCGTTGGCGTTGCTGGAAGATACCGAGACCGGGACGTCGCAATCGCTGAACCGTCGCGGGTTTCTGGCCTATGCCCAGCTTCTGGGCCTGTCGGAACGGTTCGATGACGCGTTGGACTTGCTCGATACGGTGTTCGAAGGGTCCTCGGATCCTGAAGTCGCCCGGATGCGCGCGGCCTTTTCCCAGCAGACCGCCCTGCCTTTCGACCTGATTTCGACCCCGGCAGAGGGGTTCGCCGAGGTCATCGCCGTGCTGGCCAATGCGATGCGTTCGGCGGGAAACACGCGCGAGGCCCTGCTTTATGCTCAGGGCGCGGTGCGGATCAATCCGGATCTTCTGGATGCGCAACTGATGATCGGCCAGATCTTCGAGGATCTGGAGCAACCCGATCTGGCGCTTGCGGCCTATGGCGCCGTGCCGCGTGAGTCCGTGTTCGACATGTCCGCGCGGATGGGGCGCGCGCAGGTTCTGGAAGCAACCGGCGCTAACGATCAGGCGATCGAGGAATTGACCGCGCTGGTGGATGAATACCCGCAAAGTTTTGTCGCGATGCAGTTTCTGGGCGATTTCCAGCGCCGCGAGCAGCGCCATGACGCGGCCATCATGTCCTATAGCACGGCGATTCAGATGATGCAGGACCGGGGCATTCCGCCGACCTGGCAGACCTGGTTCTCGCGGGCCGTGTCCTACGAGCGCACAGGGCAATGGCAGGCGGCCGAAGCCGATTTCCGGGCCGCGCTTCAGATCGAGCCCGATCAACCCACAGTCTTGAACTACCTGGGATATTCGCTGGTCGAACGTGGCGAGAAATTGGACGAGGCGCTGGACATGATCGAGCGCGCGGTCGCCGGGCAGCCCGACAGCGGTTTCATTGTCGACAGTCTTGCCTGGGCGCTTTACCGGCTGGGGCGCTATGACGAGGCGCTGCCACACATGGAGCGCGCGGTGGAGCTTGAGCCGACGGACCCGGTGCTGAACGATCATCTTGGTGATATCTATTGGGCCGTTGGCCGCCAGCGCGAAGCCCAGTTTCAGTGGAGACGTGCACTGTCCTTCGGGCCTTCGGACGACATGGACAGCGCCGTCGTGCGCCGCAAGCTCGAGGTCGGGCTGGATGTCGTTCGCGTCGAGCAAGGGGAACCGCCGCTGCGTCCGGCAGACGGCTGACAGATGACGCCGCGCTCGCGCCTGGCTCCGGCCAAGATCAACCTGACCCTGCATGTCACCGGCCAGCGCGAGGACGGTTATCATCTGCTGGACTCGCTGGTGGTCTTTGCCGCGTTCGGCGATCGCGTCAGCCTGGATCCCGTGCGCCCCTTGGCGCTGTCGATCACCGGGCCACAGGCCGCAGGATTGGCGGCGGAGGCGGACAACCTGATCCTGCGCGCCGCAAGACTGCTTGGTGCATCACGGGGGCAATTCACCCTGGAAAAGGCACTTCCGGTCGCCTCGGGCATGGGCGGGGGGTCGTCCGATGCAGCCGCGGCGCTGCACCTGCTGACCGAAGCGTCCGGTCAGGATATCCCGGGCGCGGCGCAGCTCATGGCGCTGGGGGCTGATCTGCCGGTATGCCTGGCGGCACCCGCGCCGCAACGGATGCGCGGACTGGGAGAGCAAGTCGAACCCGTGGCCCGGGTGCCCGCACTGTGGATGCTGCTGGTCAATCCGGGGCAGGGGCTGTCAACACCCGGCGTGTTCAAGGCGCTGACATCCAGGCGCAATCCGCCGATGCCGTCAACGCTTCCGAGATGGGCCGACGCGGCCGCGCTGTGCGACTGGCTGCAAACGCAGCGCAATGATCTTGAAGCCCCCGCCAGCCGGATCGTGCAGCAGATCACGCATGTCCTGGCCCTGGTGCGGTCGCAACCCGGGTGCCTTCTGGCGCGCATGACCGGTTCCGGAGCGACCTGTTTCGGGGTTTTCGCGGATGAATACAGCCTGTCCCAGGCCGCCGCGACGCTGACCCGACCCGGCTGGTTCGTGCAGGCCACCCGCACCGCAGGGTCCGTCAGTTGACCCGCTGGACCACAAAATCCGCGATGTCGGACAGCATGTCCCGCAACGGGTGCGGCGGCAGCGGGGACAGCGATCGCTTGGCGTGATCGGCCCAGGCCAGCGCGGTCTGGCGGGTGCTTTCCATCGTGCCGTGCCGCGCCATCAGCGCCATGGCGCGCTCCAGGTCGCCGTCCAGTTGATCGCCCCTGGCAATCGTGCGGTCCCAGAAGGCCAGCTCCTCGCCATTTGCCTGGGCGATGGCGCGGATTACCGGCAGGGTCAGCTTGCGCTCACGAAAGTCGTCCCCCAGGCGCTTGCCGATACCGTCGCCGGCGCCACCGAAATCCAGAAAATCATCGACAACCTGAAAGCAGACCCCCAGCGCGTCCCCATAGTCGAAAAGCGCCTGGACCTGATCCTCGGGCGAGCCGGCCAGCACTGGACCAACCTGCGTGGCGGCCGAAAACAGCGCTGCGGTCTTGCCGCGCACGACCTTGAAATAGGTTTCCTCGGTCGTTGCCAGATTCTGCGCTGCGGTCAGTTGCAGCACTTCGCCCTCGGCGATCACGGCGGCGGCGTTCGACAGGATGGTCAGGGCACGGGTGTTGCCCGGCTCGACCATCAGTTGAAACGCGCGCGCGAACAGATAATCGCCGACCAGCACGCTGGACTTGTTGTCCCACAGCAGGTTGGCCGTGGGCCGGCCGCGCCGCTGGGCGCTTTCATCGACCACGTCGTCATGCAGCAAGGTCGCGGTGTGTATGAATTCGACGGTTGCCGCCAGCTTGATATGCGCGTCGCCCTCGTATCCGCACAGGCGCGCCACGGCCAGTGTCAGCATCGGCCGGATGCGCTTCCCGCCCGCCTCGATCAGATGCGCCGTCACCTCGGGAATTCGCGGCGCATTTTCCGACGCCATGCGGTCGCGAATCAGCCTGTTGACAGCCGCCAGATCGTCAGCGATCGCGACGGAAAGGCGCTCCAGCGGATTGGCGGCGACCAAGTTCATCGGCGAAGGAAACCCTGCTTTGACAAGCCCGCAAGCATGCCGTTTAGTATTGCCATGAAAGAATTGCTGCGCACGACAGATCCCACGATCATCCCTTTCGCAACCGCCCTTCTCGAGGCGGAAGGTATAGAGGCCTTTGCGCTGGACGTCCATATGAGCGCGTTGGCTATTGTGCCGCAGCGCCTGGTGGTTTCGGACCAGAACCTGTTTCTGGCGCGCGCCATCCTGCGTGACAACGGGGTGCCGCTGCATGAGTGACGCCGCGCCCGCCCTGACGCGGGACGTTTTTCTGGGCGGCACATTGGGGATCTGGCAACCGGCGCGCGGCTACAGGGCGGCAACAGATCCGGTCCTGCTGGCGGCGGCGGTTGCGGCCAGGCCGGGGCAAGAGGTTCTGGAACTGGGTTGTGGGGCGGGGGTTGCGCTGCTGGCACTGGGTGCGCGTGTGCCGGATCTGGTGCTGTGCGGGGTGGAGCGTCAGGCACTCTATGCCGAACTTGCGCGCCGCAACGCGCGGGACAACGGGTTGCCGGCGCGGATCGAAACCGCCGACATCACAGCCTTGCCAGCGGATCTGAGGCAGGGCTTCGATCACGTTCTCATCAACCCGCCCTATTACCCGCCGACGGCCCCCGCCGCCACCGATAGCGGGCGGGCCGCCGCGCTGCGCGAGGACACGCCGCTGGAGATCTGGCTGGACACCGCGCTGCGGCGCCTGAAGCCCGGCGGATACCTGACGGTGATCCATCTGGCGGAACGGCTGCCCGACCTTCTGGCCGCGATCGGTTCGCGGGCCGGGGCAGTCCGTGTCAGGCCGTTGACTGCGCGGGCCGGGCGCGCGGCCGGGCGGGTTCTGTTGCAGGCGCGCAAGGGGGCCAGGGGTCCGTTTCAACTTCTGTCGCCGCTGATCCTGCATCTGGGCGACAGGCACCTTGCGGACCGCGACGACTTCACCCCCATAGCGCAGGCGATCCTGCGCGACGGAGAGGCGCTGCGCTGGGACTGAACGCCCCAGCGCCGGAACGGCATTTCCCCGCCGATGCGACAAATTTTGCCCAAATCCGGTTTCGGTTTCGTGTGACAATGCGGTGAATCTGTGGTGCAATCCCCATACGGAAACCCGTTAAACAGGAGGACACACATGTCGCTGACTTCGCATCTTCAGGAATTGCGTCGCAAGCACGAGGCCCTGGCCGAAAAGGTCGAGGCCGCGCAAAGGTCACCTGGCTTTGATGATCTGGCGATTGCCGAGATGAAGAAGCAGAAGCTCAAGCTGAAAGAGGAAATCACCCGGCTCGCTGCCGGTTAAGCCTTTTCACGCGCTCGACCGGCCCGCGCCGCCAGGGCGGCGCCGCCGGTAATCAGAAGAGCCGCCAGTGCCAACGTCAGGTTGGCGCTGGCCAGTCCGGCGCCAACAAGCGCCAATGTCGATAGCAGTGGTGCGGCATACGAAGCGGTTCCCAAAATCTGGATATCGCCGCGTTTCACGCCGATGTCCCACGTGTAGAACGCCAGCCCCACAGGCCCCAGCCCCAGCCCCAGAACGGCCAGCCAGCCCATGGTGCCTTGCGGCCAGGCCGGCGTTTCCAGAGCCAGATGCGCCAGGGCCGACAGCAGTGCCGTCGCCAGGCAAAAGATCGCCACGGCGCCGGTCGGCACGCCTTTCATCCACCGCGAACCCAGCGAATACCCGGCCCATGTCAAAGCCGCCAGAAAGGCGACGCCGTAGCCCGCCAGTGCGCCGGACACTGCGCCGGACACTGCGCCGACCCCGGATGCAACGATCAACGCAGCCCCCAGAAATGCCACCACCGCCCCGGCGACGTGGCCCCGACGCAGCGTTTCACCCGGCATCAGGCCGGAAAACAGCACGATGAACAGGGGCCACAGGTAGCTGATCAACCCCGCCTCGGCCGCGGGGGCCATGCGAAGGGCCGTGAAATACAGGAAATGGTAGCCGAATAATCCTGCCGTGCCAAAGGCATAGGCCGACAGGGGAACGCGGCGCAACTTGCCGAATCCGCCGCTGAGGAACAGCCAGACCACGCCCACCAGCCCACCGATTCCGAAGCTGAGCGCCGAAAGCTGAAACGGCGGAACCGGGGCGCTGGCGACCGTGAACAGCGCCAGCAACGCCCAGAGGACGACGGCCGAAAAGCCGATCAGTGTCGCCTTGGATTTGCTCATGATCGCGCCTCGAATGACAGTTCGGGGCGTTTTCGGCTGATAGGCGGTCGGCCGCAAGAAAAAAGAGGGGGCAAGGCCCCCCCAGACTGCTGACAAAGTCCTCGCCTTGTGCGGGGACTTTTGATTCAATGGGGTATGTTGAAGAAGCCCTCCCCGCGGCAGACCGAGCTTGAGATGGTGACGCTGGAGCAACTGGTTCCTGCCGATCATCTT
>CAJQNQ010000062.1 GCA_905479725.1 uncultured Paracoccaceae bacterium
GATCCCCTATTCCTACGATACCATCAACAACCTTGGCGGGCCTGCCCCTTCGGCCCCCGATGCGCTGCATTGGCTGGGCACCGACGACACTGCCCGCGATGTGCTGGCGCGGGTGATCTACGGGTTCCGCCTTTCGGTGACCTTTGCCCTGGTGGTGGTCGCCGCCGCGTCGATCATCGGAATCGCCGCCGGCGCCATCCAGGGCTTTGCCGGCGGGGTTGTCGACTTGTTGGCGCAGCGCCTGATCGAATTGTGGGGCTCCATCCCGTCGCTTTACGTCATCATCATCGTTGCCGCGATCTTCCAGATGAATTTCTGGCTGCTGGTCATCCTGATGGTGATGTTTTCGTGGACCGCGCTGGTCGGCGTGGTGCGCGCCGAATTCCTGCGCGCGCGCAATTTCGAATATGTGCGCGCGGCCCGTGCGCTGGGGGTGTCCAGCGGGCGCATCATGTTCCGCCATGTGCTGCCAAACGCCATGGTCGCCACCGTCACGCTGTTGCCGTTCATCGTCACCGGGGCGATCGGCGCGCTGGCAACCCTGGATTTCCTGGGTTTTGGCCTGCCGTCATCCTCGCCATCCCTGGGTGAACTGACCCTTCAGGCGAAGAAGAACCTGCAAGCCACCTGGCTGGGATTCTCGGCCTTCTTCACCTTTGCCATCATGCTCAGCCTGCTGGTGTTCATCTTTGAAGGCGTGCGCGATGCCTTCGATCCGCGAAAGACCTTCCGATGAGCCTGCTGTCCGTCTCCGATCTGAGCGTCAGCTTCCGGCAGGGGGGCAGCGTCACGCAGGCGGTGCGCGGCGTGTCCTTCGATATCCGGGCGGGTGAAACCGTGGCGCTGGTGGGCGAATCGGGCTCGGGCAAGTCGGTGACGGCGTTGTCCACGGTTGGCCTTTTGTCCGACAATGCCGAGTTGAGCGGATCGGTGCGGTTCGAAGGGGCCGAGATGGTCGGCGCCAGCCCTGCCGAACTGCGGCGGGTGCGCGGCAATGACATCAGCTTCATCTTTCAGGAGCCGATGACCTCGCTCAATCCGTTGCACACGGTGGAGCGCCAGATCACCGAGGCGCTGTTGTTGCATCAGGGTCTGAGCGGCGCGCCGGCCCGCGCCCGGGCGCTGGAACTGATGAACAAGGTCGGCATCCGCGACGCCGAATCGCGGCTGGGATCTTATCCGCACCAGTTGTCGGGCGGCCAGCGCCAGCGCGTGATGATCGCCATGGCGCTGGCCAACGGGCCGAAACTGCTGGTCGCCGACGAGCCGACGACCGCGCTGGATGTCACCATTCAGGCGCAGATCCTGGAGCTGCTGGCGGGGCTGAAACGCACCGAGCGCATGTCGATGCTGTTCATCACCCATGACCTGAACATCGTGCGCCGCGTCGCCGACCGGGTCTGCGTCATGCAAAACGGCGAGATCGTCGAACAGGGCGATGCCGAAACCGTGTTTTCCAATCCGCGCCACCCCTATACGCGCACGCTGCTGGCCGCAGAGCCGCACGGCCAGCCCGACGCGGTGGCGCCCGCTGCCGCGCCCTTGCTGGGCTCTGACGGTCTGCGCGTCTGGTTTCCGGTCCATCGCGGTTTGCTGCGCCGCACGGTCGGCCATGTGAAGGCGGTGAATGACGCCTCATTCACGCTGCGCGCCGGGGAAACGCTGGGCGTGGTCGGCGAATCCGGGTCCGGCAAGACAACCCTGGCGCTGGCTGTCATGCGGTTGATTTCCGCCAAGGGGCCGATTCTGTTCGATGGCGAGGACATCTCGCGGTACCGTTCGGGCGCGATGCGGGCGCTGCGCCGCCAAATGCAGATCGTCTTTCAGGATCCCTTCGGCAGCCTGAGCCCGCGCATGACGGTCGAGGAAATCATCGCCGAGGGGCTGGGCGTGCACGGCGTGCCCACCGGTGGCGCGCCGCGCGATGCCGTCGCGGCGATCATGGACGAGGTCGGGCTGGATCCGGCCAGCATGACGCGCTATCCGCACGAATTTTCCGGTGGCCAGCGGCAGCGCATCGCCATTGCCCGGGCGATGATCCTGCACCCCAGGCTGGTGGTGCTGGATGAGCCCACTTCGGCGCTGGACATGACGGTGCAGGTGCAGATCGTCGATCTGCTGCGAAAGTTGCAAAAGGATCACGGTCTGGCCTATCTGTTCATCTCGCATGATCTGCGGGTGGTGCGGGCCATGTCGCATCAGATCATGGTGCTTCGGCAGGGGGATGTGCTGGAATACGGCCCCGCAGATCAGGTTTTTGACGCGCCGCAACACGATTACACGCGCGCGCTGCTGGCGGCGGCGTTCGATCTGAAAACCATCGGGCGCGGGTAACGATCCAGACTGGGGGCGGTTTTGAAGATTCTGTTCGTGCATCAAAACTTCCCCGGTCAGTTCCTGCACCTCGCCCCGGCGCTGGTCGAGCGCGGGCACGAGGTGGTCGCGCTGACCGACGAAAGCAACACCCGCCGCAGCACCATCACCACCTATCGCTATCGCAAGCCCGATCCCCGGCCGGATCCGAAGATCGCGCGGTTGGGCACCACCTTTGGCGAAATGACCAACCGGGCGCACCGGGTGGCGCGGGCTGCCGTGGTGCTGCGCGACAAGCATGGCTATGTGCCGGATGTGATCTTCGGCCATGGCGGCTGGGGCGAAACGCTGTTCCTGCGCGAGGTCTGGCCTGGGGCCCGGTTGCTTCTGTATGCCGAGCTTTATTACGCGCCGCGCGGGCTGGATGTGGGGTTCGACCCCGAGTTCGGCCGGGCGGATGACGAGAAGGCCTTCTCGGTAGTGGCGCGGCAGGGGCATCAGGCGCTAATGATGGCGCAGGCCGATGCCGCGCTGTCGCCGACCGAGTTCCAGGCCGATACCTTCCCCGCGTGTTTTCGCGACAAGATCACCATTATCCACGACGGCATCGATACCGCGCGGCTGGT
>CAJQNQ010000063.1 GCA_905479725.1 uncultured Paracoccaceae bacterium
CTGGAAAACGTCACCGTTGCCGCGACGCGATTCGATCAGCGTGCCGCACAGCGTGTCTCCGCACATGGTGATTTCGATGATGCCGGTGTTGCCGTTGTCATCGGGCTGGGTGCTCCAGCGGCCCTCGGCCGGATCGGCAAAGGCGGCGCCCGCGCTGATCAGCAGGGCTGCAAGGCTTGTCAGGGTTTTTTTCATGGTCTTGGTCCTCCCGCCCGGCAGCATCGGGGCAAGTGGGCACTCGTGCAAGCCCGTTATTCGGGCGCCTTTGGCCTGCCTTGGCGTCACCGGCGGTGTTCCAACCTTCGCCTGCACGCCAACCTGGACGGTCAGCAGTTGCCGCCGCCCGGCCCGCCGCACCAGGCCAGCAGCGCATCCGGATCTGCGTCGATCGCCTGCGCCATGCCGCCTGCGTAGGTCAGGAACCCCGTCAGATTGTCGCGGTTGATGCCCAGCAGCACGGGGATGCCCAGCCCCAGCGCGCGGGCAATGACCGGGCGAAACCCGCCGCCGTCCAGTTCGGACTTGCCGAACTTGTTGACCAGCAGCAGAGAGGTTCCGTCCAGACTGTGCTCCACCAGACCGACCGCTGCCGCAAGCCCGCCGGGATCCAGCCGGCAGCCGCGCGCCGCGTTGCCCAGGCGCTGGCTGATCCGCACCGTTTCATCGCGCCCCAGGATCCTCAGATCCATGTCGCAGCGGATGGTCCCCTCGATTTCGGTGTTGACCTGCACCACACCGGCCAGCGCCCGGCCCTGCGCCTGCAACACCGCCGCCACGTGTGCCAGCAACGCATCGACCGCGCCGCGCCGGTCCCCGATCACGTAACCAATCGATGTCATCACCGCCCCTTGTTCCAAGACAGCGCCCTGATACTCTGAAACCGTTATCGGTGAATGGCGGAGGGCGCGCTTGGACAGGGGCCAGCACACAGGCATCGCCGCCGTGATTCTGGCGGGCGGACGGGCCACGCGGATGGGCGGGGGCGAGAAGACCCTGCTGCCGCTGGCCGGCGCGCCGCTTTTGCAGCATGTGATGCTTTGCCTCCAGCCGCAGGTCCGACCGATGGCCATCAATGCCAATGCCGATCCCACGCGCTTTGCCCGGTTTGGACTGCCGGTGCTGGCCGATCCGATCCCCGGGCAACCCGGTCCGCTGGCCGGGATTCTGGCGGGCATGGCCTGGGCGGCGGATCAGGGCTGCGATTCGCTGTTGACCGTCGCCGGCGACACGCCGTTCCTGCCCGCCGATCTGGTTCAGCGGCTGCGCGCCGCCGGGCCCTTCGCCTTGGCCGCCAGCCCGGATGCCGCCGGCAACCTTCGCACACACCCGACAACGGGCCTGTGGCCGGTGACGCTGCGCGGCGCCTTGCAGGATGCCTTGCACCGGGGCGAGCGGAAAGTGGGGCGATGGGCGCATGAGAATGGCGCCGTCACCGCCCGGTTCGATCAAGGGCCCGATCCGTTTTTCAACGTCAACACGCCCGACGACCTGGCAGCCGCCGAAGCGCGGATGGCACGGCGGGGGCAGCCTATCGGTCGTTGAACGCGGCGCGGCGCACATGATGCACGCTCACACTGCCGGCCTGGGTTGCGCCCAGATAGTCGTGGCCCGCCTCGGCGCAGAAATGGGGCAGATCGATCACCGCCACCGGGTCGGTGGTCAACACCCGCAGGATCTGGCCCGGCTTCATCGCCAGCAGCCGCTTGCGCGCTTTCAGAACCGGCAGCGGGCACAGCAGGTCGCGCGCATCCAGTTCGGCATCGAAAGGGCGATCAGGGTCAGCGGTCATGCGCCCTGCCCTAATCGGCCCTGCGCCAGTCGTCAACGCCGCCGCGCAGCCCTGACCGGCGGAACCGTTCGACACTGTCAGGGCGCGCGCCGTGATCCACGCGGTTCGGCAGGACAACGCCCCCGCCCGTCCCTGAACCCAACCGCCTAGAAGCTCGGCGTGGCGCGCAACCGGATCAGGATCCGGTCGTCGGTGCCCAGGCGCAGCGCGCCCACCGGGCGCCCCGATCCGCCGCCGGGGGTCATGGCGACGCTGGGCCCTGGCAGGTCCCAGCTGTAATCGCCCGCCCCCACCACGATCCGTCTTCCGGCAAACCCGGACAGATCGTCGACCCGCAAAACCAGCCGGTCGCCGATCTTTTCAACACCGCCGACGGGGCGGGCATCGGCCCAGCGCCGGGCAAAGGGTGTGCGCAGCAACCCGCTGGCCACCGAATCGGACAGATCGACCCGGTCCTCGAAATAGGTGGGAAGGTGCTGCGTCCACCGCAAGCCGACAGCGCGCACGGTGTCGGTCATCTCAACCGCCTGAACGGTGTCGGTCTCGCCATCCTCGAACCGGATACGCAGCGCGGAAAGCGAGCCCTGGACGAAGGCCGATCCGATTTCGGCCAGCGCAGGTCCGGCGACCGGCACGGCAAGCAGAGCCGTTCCCAGCCCCAGTGAAAATTCGCGGCGTCTCATCATGCCCCCCTGTCGTGCAATCGTCGTCCAGTGTAGCACATCCGCGCAGGACAGTGGATTCCTGGCCGTGCTGGCCAAAGGGGAACAGGCACTCCCGACCCCAAAAACACCCATCCGAGGCTTACCACCCGCTGCCCGGCGGCGGCGACCAGCCTGACAGTGTCCAGATCGCGCCGTTTGCCGCGCCAATGCATGACGTTCGAACCATCCAGCACGACGATTTCCCGGGCCTTCGGCGCGTCGCCCCTGAGCGCCGCCACGACCAGCAGCACAAAGGCCGCAAACGCGGAGACAATGCCTGTGAGAAAGACCTCCTCCCCCAGGACGTTGCCGGGGAAAAAGGCACTCATCGCCAGAAAAAGGGACAGGAAAACCAGGATCGACGGTTTGCGCAGGGCCCCAACGTGATCCGGCTGCCAGACAGATTTGCGGCGAAAATCCAGTGAAACCGCACTGGCGCGGCCCACACCACACGCACGGATGCCCGCGCGCAACAAAAAGGCCGCCCCGACAGGGACGGCCCGAATACAGACGTCGTGACGCTTAGTTGCGCGCCTTGTCGACCATCTTGCCGGCGGAAATCCACGGCATCATCGCGCGCAGCTTTTCGCCGACCTGTTCGATCTGGTGCTCGTCATTGATCCGGCGCGTGGCCTTGAACGACGGCTGACCGACCGCGTTTTCAAGCATGAAGTCGCGCACGAACTTGCCCGTCTGAATGTCACTCAGCACCGCTTTCATGCGGGCCTTCGTCTCGTCATAGGGCAGGATGCGCGGGCCGCTGACATACTCGCCATATTCGGCGGTGTTCGAGATCGAATAGTTCATGTTGGCGATCCCGCCTTCATAGATCAGATCGACGATCAGCTTGACCTCGTGCAGACACTCGAAATAGGCCATTTCCGGCTCATATCCGGCCTCGACCAGTGTCTCGAAGCCCATGCGGATCAGTTCCACCAGACCACCGCACAGCACGGCCTGCTCGCCGAACAGGTCGGTTTCGCATTCCTGCCGGAAATTGGTCTCGATGATGCCCGAACGCCCGCCACCGATGGCCGAGCAATAGGAAAGACCGATTTCCATCGCCTTGCCGGTGGCGTCCTGATGCACCGCCACCAGGCAGGGCACGCCGCCACCCTTGGTGTATTCGCCGCGCACGGTGTGGCCCGGGCCCTTCGGAGCCATCATGATGACGTCAACGCCGGGCTTCGGCTCGATCAGGCCAAAATGCACGTTCAGCCCGTGCGCAAAGGCAATCGCCGAGCCTTCGCGCAGGTTGTCATGCACATATTTCTTGTAGGTCGCCGCCTGCAATTCGTCAGGCATGGTGAACATGATGACATCGCACCACGCAGCCGCCTCGGCGATACCCATGACTTTCAGACCTTCCTTCTCGCATTTGGCCGCCGAAGCCGAGCCCTCGCGCAGCGCGACGACCACGTTCTTCGCGCCCGAATCGCGCAGGTTCAGCGCATGGGCATGGCCCTGACTGCCATAGCCCAGAATGGCGACCTTCTTGTCCTTGATCAGGTTGATGTCGCAATCGCGGTCGTAATAAACGCGCATGTTTGTGTTCCTTGTTTGACTTTGATGGGCGCAGCATAGGAGTTTTTTCCAAAATTCCGTTGCAAAACACCCACTCAACAGGCAGTTTTTCGCGACATCCATTCGCATATTCTAAAAATGGTCCGTTTTTGATGCACAACGCCGATGACACCGACCGCCGCCTGCTGCGCCACCTTCAGGCCGATCCCGCCCAATCCACGGCGCTGCTCGCCCGGCGTGCCAATGTGACCGAAGCCACCGCCTCGCGCCGGATCGAGCGCTTGCGACGGCGCGGGATCCTGCTGGCGCAGCAGGCGGTGATCGACTGGCGCGCACTGGGATACGAGGTCGAGGTCAGCCTGCGCATCACACTGGACAAGACCAACCCGCGCGCCTTCGACGAATTCACCGCCGCCGCGCGCGCAGTGCCCGAAGTGCTGGAAATCCAGTCCTTTCTTGGCCGGGTCGACATGCGCCTCAATGTCATTGCCCGCGACATGGCCCATTATCAGCAGATCTACCGCGAACGCATCCTGACCCTGCCCCATATCGCCGATATCGAGGCCCTGATGCACATCGCCAACATCAAGCGGGCCGAAGGCCTGCCGCTGTGATCGATCTTGACGACACCGACCGCGCCATCCTGCGCGCCTTGGGCGCGGATGCCACCCTCAGCGCCGGCGCGGTGGCGCGGCACCTGGGCCTCAGCCAACCCACCGCCTGGCGGCGCATCAAACGCCTGACCGACGGCGGCGCCATTGCCGGCCAGCGGCTGGTGCTGGATCAGGCGGCGCTGGGGTTCGGTGTCACCGTCTTTCTGGGCGTAACCCTGGCCACCAAGGGCCGCGTCTCGCTCGAGGATTTCGAACGCGCCGTGATTGCCATCCCCGAAGTGCAGACTGTGCAGCACGTCCTTGGCCTTTATGATTACCGTCTGCGCGTCGTCGCCCGAGACCTGCCGGATTTCGAACGCGTGCTCAGACGCCGGATCATGACGCTGCCGGGCGTGGGACAGGTCGATGCCAACGTCTTGCTCAGCGAAGAGCGCCGCCCCGGCCCGCTGTAACCGGCCGACCCTCCCCCATCATCTGTCCCGCAAATATCCCGGGGAATCGCCGCAGGCGAT
>CAJQNQ010000064.1 GCA_905479725.1 uncultured Paracoccaceae bacterium
CGCCCTGAAGAAAGAGGCCTTCAACCTCCGCTTTCAGGCCGCGACCAATCAGCTGGAAAACACCGCCCGTCAGCGCGTTGTGCGCCGTGAGGTGGCCCGGGTAAAAACCATTCTGAACCAGAAAGCCGCTGAAGCGGCGGCGAACTGAGGAGCACGCACATGCCCAAACGCATCCTGTCTGGCACCGTGACGAGCGACCAGAACGAGCAGACCGTCACGGTTCTGGTCGAACGCCGCTACACGCACCCGGTGATGAAGAAAACCGTTCGGAGCTCGAAGAAATATCGCGCTCATGATCCGGAAAACCAGTTCAAGGTCGGTGATTCCGTTCGCATCGAAGAATGCGCGCCGATTTCGAAGTCGAAACGCTGGAGGGTTGTGGTCGAAGCTTCGGCTTGATCGCAAACCTTCGGTTTTGTCGAAACCCTGGGCATGATGCCCAAAGGTCGGGAGTAACCCTATGATCCAGATGCAGACCAATCTGGATGTCGCTGACAACTCCGGCGCTCGCCGGGTTCAGTGCATCAAGGTATTGGGCGGTTCGCATCGCCGCTATGCCTCCGTAGGCGACATCATTGTCGTCTCGGTCAAGGAAGCCATTCCGCGTGGCCGCGTGAAGAAAGGCGACGTCCGCAAGGCCGTCGTCGTGCGCACCGCCAAGGAAGTTCGCCGTGCAGACGGCACCGCCATCCGTTTTGACCGCAACGCGGCCGTCATCCTGAACAACCAGGGTGAACCGGTCGGCACGCGTATCTTCGGCCCGGTGGTTCGCGAGCTGCGCGCGAAGAACTTCATGAAGATCATTTCGCTGGCTCCGGAGGTGCTCTGATGGCTGCGAAACTGAAAAAAGGCGACAAGGTCGTCGTCTTGACCGGCAAGGACAAGGGCAAGCAGGGTGAAATCACCCAGGTGATGCCCGCGGCCAACAAGGCCATCGTCGACGGGATCAACATTTCGATCCGTCACACCAAGCAAAGCCAGACCGCTCAGGGCGGCCGCCTGCCAAAGGCGATGCCGGTCGACCTGTCGAACCTCGCGCTGATGGATTCGAACGGCAAGGCCACCCGCGTGGGCTTTCGTGTCGAGGGCGGCGCCAAGGTGCGGTTTGCCAAGACGACCGGAGAGGTGATCTGATGCTGGACGCCGCAACCTACACCCCTCGCCTGAAGGCCGACTTCAACACCCGCATCCGTGCGGCCATGAAGGAAGAGTTCGGCTACAAGAACGAGATGATGATCCCCAAGCTCGACAAGATCGTGCTGAACATGGGGATTGGTGAAGCTGTCAAGGACACCAAGAAGGTGAAATCGGCAGAGGCAGACATGACCGCGATTGCCGGTCAGAAGGCTGTCATCACCAAGGCCAAGAATTCGATCGCGGGTTTCCGTGTGCGTGAGGAGATGCCGCTGGGCGTCAAGGTCACGCTGCGCGGCGATCGCATGTATGAATTCCTGGATCGCCTTATCACCATCGCTCTGCCCCGCGTCCGCGACTTCCGTGGCGTCAAGGGCACGTCGTTTGACGGTCGTGGCAACTATGCCATGGGCATCAAGGAACACATCGTTTTCCCGGAAATCGACTTCGACAAAGTTGACGAGGTCTGGGGTATGGACGTGATTATCTGCACGACCGCGCGCACCGACGCGGAAGCCAAGGCGCTGTTGAAGCTTTTCAACATGCCGTTCAACAGCTGACGCGGAAGGAGAGAATATAATGGCCAAGAAATCCATGGTCGAACGCGAGAAGAAGCGCCAGCGCCTGGTCGAGCAATATGCCGCCAAGCGTGCCGCCCTGAAAGCGATCATCAACGACCAGTCCCTGCCGATGGAAGATCGCTTCAAGGCGAACCTGAAGCTTGCCCAGTTGCCGCGCAATTCGTCGGCAACCCGTCTGCACAACCGCTGCGAACTGACCGGCCGCCCGAAGGCCTACTATCGCAAATTGAAACTCAGCCGCATCATGCTGCGTGAACTGTCCTCGCACGGGCAGGTCCCGGGCATGGTCAAGTCAAGCTGGTAAGGAGGACAGATCATGTCGATGAACGATCCTCTCGGCGATATGCTGACCCGTATCCGCAACGCGCAGCTGCGCGGCAAATCGAGCGTCCGCACCCCGGCCTCGAAACTGCGCGCCTGGGTTCTGGATGTGCTGCGCGACGAAGGCTACATCCGTGGCTACGAAGCCGGCACCTCGGCCGATGGCCACCCGGAACTGACGATCGAGCTCAAGTATGCGTCGGGTGAACCGGCGATCCGTGAGCTTGCCCGCGTGTCCAAGCCAGGTCGCCGTGTCTATGCCGGCGTCAGTGAAATCCCGCAGATTCGTAACGGCCTGGGCATTTCGGTGGTTTCGACCTCGAAAGGCATCATGACCGATGCGAATGCACGCGCTGCCAATATTGGCGGCGAAGTGCTCTGCCGTGTGTTCTGAGGAGGGCTGACATGTCTCGCATTGGCAAGAAGCCTGTAGCACTGCCCCAGGGCGTCACCGCGACGATCTCGGGTCAGTCCATTGAAGTGAAGGGGCCGAAGGGCGCCCGGAACTTCACCGCCTCGGATGATGTTGATCTGGTCCTCGAGGACGGCTCCGTCGCGGTGAAACCGCGCGGGAACTCCAAGCGGGCGCGCCAGCAGTGGGGGATGACCCGCTCGATGGTCGCCAACCTGGCTGACGGCGTCAGCACCGGTTTCAAGAAAGAGATGGAACTGGTCGGCGTGGGGTATCGCGCGCAGGTTCAGGGCAAGGACCTGAAACTGTCGCTGGGGTATAGCCACGACGTGATCTTCGCGATTCCCGACAGCGTGACCATCACCACTCCGAAGCCCACCGAGATTGTGATCGAAGGGATCGATCAGCAGGTCGTGGGGCAGGTTGCCGCAAACATCCGCGAATGGCGTTCGCCCGAGCCCTACAAGGGCAAGGGTATCCGCTACAAGGATGAGTATATCTTCCGCAAGGAAGGCAAGAAGAAATAAGGGCGTTTACGATGGCGAACACGAAAATGAAGCTGTTCCAGAAGCGTCGTCAGCGCGTGCGGAACAAACTGCGGAAAACCGCCAATGGCCGTTTGCGCCTGTCGGTTCACCGTTCGAACAAGAACATCAGCGCTCAGCTGATCGACGATCTCAACGGCAATACCGTTGCAGCCGCGTCGACGCTGGAGGCAGGGCTGGGCGTTGTCGGTGTGAACAACATCGACGCCGCGACCAAGGTAGGCGCCGCGATCGCCGAGCGCGCGAAAGCGGCCGGCATCGAGGAATGCTATTTCGACCGCGGTGGCTTCCTGTTTCATGGCAAGGTGAAGGCTCTGGCCGACGCCGCGCGTGAAGGTGGTCTGAAGTTCTAAGTCAATGCAGGCGGCGTGCCGAAAGGTGCGCCGCCTCGATGATTGGGGTGCATCCTGTCAAGGATGCTCACTGCAATCGATACAACGGGCGCCTTGCTGCGCCGCCTTTGAAAGGATGCCGTCATGGCAGAACGTGATAACCGTCGGGGTCGCCACAACGACCGTGATGAAAACCCGGAATTCCAGGATCGCCTGGTTGCCATCAACCGTGTGTCGAAGACCGTCAAGGGCGGCAAGCGGTTCGGCTTCGCCGCGCTTGTTGTTGTCGGCGACCAGAAGGGCCGTGTGGGCTTTGGCAAGGGCAAGGCGAAGGAAGTGCCTGAAGCCGTGCGCAAGGCGACCGAGCAGGCCAAGCGTCAGATGATCCGTGTGCCGCTGCGTGACGGTCGCACCCTGCATCACGATATCGAGGGCCGCCATGGCGCGGGCCGCGTTGTCATGCGGACCTCCGTTGAAGGGACCGGGATCATTGCCGGTGGCCCGATGCGTGCAGTCTTCGAAATGCTGGGTCTGAAGGATGTTGTTGCGAAGTCGCTGGGCTCGCAGAACCCCTATAACATGATCCGCGCCACGATCGACGGTCTCAAGAAGCAGGCATCGCCCCGTCAGGTTGCGCAGCGTCGCAGCAAGAAGGTCGGCGATATCCTGAAGAAGCCCGAAACCGAAGCCGCTTCGGCAGACGCGTAAGGAGACCGGACCATGGCAACCATCACCGTCAAGCAAATCGGCTCGCCGATCCGCCGTCCCGCCAGCCAGCGTGAGACGCTCAAGGGTCTGGGCCTGAACAAGATGCACCGCACCCGCGAGCTGGAGGACACCCCGTCCGTGCGCGGCATGGTGAACTCGATCCCGCACCTGGTGCAGATCATCGAAGAAAAGGCCTGACAGCCGCCGTAGGGCGGGGTTCACCCCGCCATGCGAGGATTCGGAAACGTCCTGGTCGATCGATCAGGGCGTTTTTCTGTTGGCGGCACCGTCATCACAACGCATTGTTGCACCGGAACACGGAGAGTCCGATGCTTGTGAAAACGCTCGAGTCCCTACTGGATACCTCCGCCCAGGCGCCGTAGTTGATGACGGTGATCGCAATGCTGGCCTGTCCCTAGAGGCTGGCCGCGTGGTTTCGTTGCCGATGAATATCAACCCACTGTGAAACGATTCTGGGCATTTCCTCGACAACCTCGCGGCCAAAGAGGATTTCATCCGCATATCCCATGTGCAGCATATCAAACATTCGACACAGGTAAGCCTTGCCGCATTTCCACCAGGTGAAATGCGCGTCCGCCATCAGGTAGTGCTTCAGGTCAATGCCCTCATGTTCGCGTAGCTCCTCGATCTCCATGCCATCGAGCAGGGTTTCATAAACGCCGTCGGCGACACGACTTCCAAAGGTCGTGGTGTAGTAATATTCCTTGATTTCCCAGATCGCGATTGGATTGATTGGGGAAGGAAACGCCCCGTCAACACGGCGGGCCAGAGTGCGCAAGGGTTCACCGCCACGGGTAAAGGTGGTTAGCTCGCCGGGATCATAGTCACACGGCAAGCCTTCGGCGTGGCGCTCAACCATCATGTTCACGAGAGCGGTCAGGAACGCTTCTGCTCGCTTCTCACCCTTCTGCTTGTTCATCGGAATTGGGCACTTATGATCAAATTCTGCGTGTGTTTTCTCGAACAGGTCTTTCGCTTGCTCCGCGCTCAAAAGCTTCGGTTCAACCTCATTCTCCAGAACACGCGAACGCTCGGTGAAATAATCAAGAAGATCGGTCGCAAGCTGGGTCGGCTTGCCATCTTTAAAGATACGCTCCGAATCCAACCCAAGCTTCTCAAAAGCTGCGGCCATCTGCGCAACCGTTGGAATTATGATCATATCTTTTTTGCTGTAGCCGACTTGCTGACTCAACGAACGGACAGAAGCCCAAAAGGATTTGGGTTTATTTAGAAATCTTGGAATCGGCTTCATGGGGTTCTTTGCTTAATAGGGTTTCGAGCTGTTCAACAAACTCGGCCAAAGAAATCCCAAGGGCAGCACATATGTCTCGAAGCTCCAGAAGATCGATACGGCGCTCACCCACCTCATACTTACTGATCA
>CAJQNQ010000065.1 GCA_905479725.1 uncultured Paracoccaceae bacterium
CGGGCGATAAGCTTCGCCCACAACGAAAAACCTTGACGTCCAACAAATGGGAGCAATCCATGAAAAAACTTCTTCTTGCCAGCGCGATCTCGGCCCTTGCCGCGGGTGGCGCGCTTGCCCAAAGCGCGGGAACCGTGAATATCGGCGTTCTGCTGGGGTTCACCGGCCCGATTGAATCGCTGACCCCGCATATGGCCGACGGCGCCGAACTGGCGATGGCCGAAGTGAACGCGGCCGGCGGCATCCTGGGTGGCACGATGATCAACCCGGTGCGCGCCGACGACGGCTGCATTGACAGTGCGCTGGCGCAGGCCAGCGCCGAACGCCTGGTGACCTCGGACAATGTGATCGCCATCATGGGCGCCGACTGTTCGGGCGTGACGCGCGCGGTGCTGGAAAACGTGGCCATGGCCAACGGCATTCCGATGATCTCGCCCTCGGCCACCTCGCCCGGGTTCTCGACCTTCGATTCGGGTGGCTTGTTCTACCGCACGGCACCGTCTGACGCCCGTCAGGGTCAGGTTCTGGCTGATATCGTGATGCGCCGTGGCATCGACACCGTTGCCGTGACCCACACCAACAACGACTATGGCCTGGGTCTGGCAACCGCTTTCATCGAAGCCTACACCGCTGCTGGCGGCACCGTGACGGCAACCGTGCCGCATGAAGAAGCCAAGGGCGATTATTCGGCCGAGGTCGGCGCGCTGGCCGCGGCCGGTGGCGATGCGCTGATGGTTCTGGGTTATGTCGATGGCGGCGGCTCGATGATCCGCACCGCTTATGACCTGGGCGCCTTCGATCAGTTCTTCGTCGGTGACGGCATGTTTGGCGATGACCTGATTACCAATGTCGGCGAAGCGCTTGAAGGCACCGTGGGCACCATTCCGTGGGCGACCGGCGAAGCTGCCGACCGCTTCATGCAGGTCTACACCGATGCCGGCATCAACGGCGCCAGCTCGTTCGTGGCCGAATCCTATGATGCCGCGGCGCTGCTGATGCTGGCCGCGCAGGCTGGCGGCGAAGCGACCCCCGCAGCCATCGCCGCGAACGTGATGAACGTGGCCAACGCGCCGGGCGAAGAAGTCTATGCCGGCGAATTGGGCCGCGCGATCGAGATTCTGGCCGCGGGCGGCGAGATCAACTACCAGGGTGCCACCAATGTCGAGCTGATCGGCTTTGGCGAAGCCGCGGGCAGCTACCGTGAATACGTCGTCGAAGGCGGCGCTTTCGAGACGGTGATGTTCCACTGATCTTGTGATCCGTTGACATGACGATCGGGCCCGGGGTAATGCCCCGGGCCTTTTCAAGACAAAGCCCACCCGCCAAGAGGGGGCCTGACCAGAACGGGGGACGGCATGATCCAGGTCCATGACCTGCACAAGCATTTTGGCGGCTTTCATGCCGTTGACGGTGCAACGCTCGGTATCGCCGAGGGCTCCATCACCGGGCTGATCGGCCCCAACGGGGCGGGCAAGACCACCTTGTTCAATGTCATTGCCGGGGTGCTCAAACCCACCTCGGGCCGCGTGACCATGGCGGGCGAGGACATCACCGGGCTGGAACCGCATGAATTGTTCCACAAGGGCCTGCTGCGCACCTTCCAGATCGCGCATGAGTTTTCCTCCATGACCTGCCGCGAGAACCTGATGATGGTGCCGCCCGCGCAATCGGGCGAGAACCTGTGGTCGGCGTGGTTCCACCGCGCTCGCATCGCGCAGGAGGAAGCGGACCTGCGGCGCAAGGCCGATGAGGTGCTGGATTTCCTGACGATTTCCCATATCGCCGACGAGAAGGCCGGCAACATCTCGGGCGGGCAGAAGAAGCTGCTGGAACTGGGCCGCACGATGATGACCGATGCGCGCATCGTCTTTCTGGACGAGGTGGGCGCGGGCGTGAACCGCACCTTGCTGAACACAATCGCCGACGCCATCGTGCGCCTGAACAAGGAGCGCGGCTATACCTTCGTGGTGATCGAACACGATATGGATTTCATCGGCCGGATCTGCGACCCCGTCATCTGCATGGCCGAGGGCAAGGTTCTGGCCGAAGGCACGCTGGACGAGATCAAGGCCAACGAGCAGGTGATCGAGGCCTATCTGGGCACCGGACTGAAAAACAAGATCAAGGCGGAGGCCGGCGCATGACCACTCCGACCACGACGCAGCGGGCAGCGTTTCAATGCCTCCGGCGGGAGTATTTTCAGAAAGATGAAGGGGGGGCGGATCATGGCTGACCCCGTCCTGATCGGCGAGGCGATGACCGGCGGCTACGGCGGCGCCGATATTCTGCACAGCTGCACGATCGCCGTTGAAAAAGGCCAGATCGCGGTGATCGTCGGCCCCAATGGCGCGGGCAAATCGACAGCCATGAAGGCCGTGTTCGGGATGCTGAACCTGCGCGACGGGCATGTAAAGCTGAATGGCAAGGACATCACCGCCCTGTCACCGCAGGCCCGCGTGGCCAGGGGCATGGGGTTCGTGCCGCAGACCAACAACATTTTCCCGTCCCTGTCGGTCGAGGAAAACCTGGAAATGGGCGCGTTTATCCGCACCGGGGATATTTCCGAAACCATGGAGCAGATCTATACACTTTTCCCCATCCTGCGCGACAAGCGTCACCAGGCGGCGGGCGAGCTGTCCGGCGGGCAGCGCCAGCAGGTCGCCGTGGGCCGGGCGCTGATGACCAGGCCTTCGGTCCTGATGCTCGACGAACCCACCGCCGGCGTTTCGCCCATCGTCATGGACGAGCTCTTTGACCGGATCATCGAGATCGCCCGCACCGGGATTTCGATCCTGATGGTCGAGCAGAACGCCCGCCAGGCGCTGAACATCGCCGACAAGGGCTATGTTCTGGTGCAAGGCGCCAACCGTTTCACCGACACCGGGCAGGCCCTTCTGGCCGACCCGGATGTTCGCCGCAGTTTCCTGGGGGGCTGAGCACATGGACGCTCTCAACGCATTTGTCATGCTGGCCAATTTCGTGCTGGTCCCGGCGCTGGCCTATGGCAGCCAGCTGGCGCTGGGCGCGCTGGGGATCACGCTGATCTTCGGCATTTTGCGGTTTTCGCATTTCGCGCATGGTGATGTGATGGCGCTTGGCACCGCTGTGGTGATCCTGACCACCTGGGGCCTGCAAAGCCTGGGGGTCAGTTTCGGATTTCTGCCCACCGCGCTTCTGGCGCTGCCGGTCGGCATGGCGTTCACCATCGGCTACCTGCTGGTCGCCGACCGCATGGTCTACCGGTTCTATCGCACGGTGCGCGCCAAACCGATGATCTTCGTGATGGCATCGCTGGGGGTGATGTTCGTCACCAATGGCTTGACCCGCATTCTGATCGGCCCCAGCGAGCAACGGTTTGCCGATGGCGAACGCTTCGTCATAACCGCGCGGGAATTCCGCACCTGGACCGGGTTGGAACAAGGTCTCGCGTTGCGCTCGACCCAGCTTCTGACGCTGGTGGTGGCGTTGATCGCCATGGCGGTGCTGTTCTGGTTCCTGAACCGAACGCGCTCTGGCAAATCCATGCGCGCCTATTCCGATAACGAGGATCTGGCGCTGCTTTCGGGCATCAACCCAGAGCGCGTGGTGCTGATTACCTGGACCATCGCAGGGATCCTGATGGTGCTGGCCGGCACGCTCTATGGGCTGGACAAGACCTTCCGCCCCTTCACCTATTTTCAGCTGCTGCTGCCGATGTTCGCGGCCGCCATCGTCGGCGGGCTCGGCAATCCGCTGGGGGCCATTGTCGGCGCCTATGTCGTGGCGTTTTCGGAACTGGGCATCACCTATGCCTGGCGGCGCTTCTTTGGCTTTTTCGTGCCCGAGGACTGGGTGCCGGCGGGCCTTATGCAGATCCTGCCGGTTGACTACAAATTTGCCGTGACCTTCGCCATCCTGGTGCTTGTCCTGCTGTTCCGCCCCACCGGCATCTTCAAGGGGAAAGTCGTATGAATCCGGTCTTGCGTGCATTCATCCTGTTCGCGCTGGTCGCGCTGGCGCTGGTGCTGACCGGGATCAACCAGAGCTGGACCCTGGCGCTGACAATCCTGAACATGAGTCTGATCTCGGCAGTGCTGGCGCTGGGGGTGAATATCCAGTGGGGCTATGCCGGGCTGTTCAATGTCGGGGTGATGGGTTTTACCGCGATCGGCGGCCTGGCCGTGGTGCTGATTTCCGCCGATCCGGTGCCCGAGGCCTGGCGCGCGGGCGGGTTCGGCGCGTTGCTGGGGCTGGCGCTGGGGGCTGCATCGATTCTGGCAGCGATCGCTGTCTGGCGGCGCATGCCGGCGGGCCGCGCGCGGGTGCTCACGCTGATCGTCACGCTGATCGTCGGCTACGCCATCACCCGCTATGTCTTTGCCCCGGCCCGCGAGGCGATTTCGTCCGTGAACCCCGCGACCGAGGGGTATCTGGGCGGCGCCGGCCTGCCCGTCATCCTGTCCTGGCCGGTGGGCGCGTTGTTCGCCGGCGGACTGGCCTGGGTGATCGGCAAGATCAGCCTTGGCCTGCGCGCGGATTACCTGGCGATCGCGACGCTGGGGATCTCGGAAATCGTCATTGCGGTGCTGAAGTTCGAAGGCTGGATGTCACGCGGCGTCAACAATGTCGCCGGGCTGCCCCGGGCCGTGCCGCGCCCGGTCCAGATGCAGGATTACGGGTTCGTGCAATCGATGTCCGCCAGCAGCGGCATCGATGTCGTGGAAATGGCGTCGATCGTGGAAAAGCTGGGCTATGCCGTGCTGTTCTCGGTGGTGCTGATCGCGCTTATCGTTCTGTCGGAGCTGGCGCTCAATTCGCCCTGGGGCCGGATGATGCGCGCGATCCGCGACAACGAGGTCGCGGCGCGCGCGATGGGCAAGGATGTGAAGGCCCGTCACCTGATGGTCTTCGTGCTGGGGTCCGGTGTCTGCGGCATTGCCGGCGCGATGATGGTCACGCTGGACGGCCAGTTGACGCCCGGCACCTACGAGCCGCTGCGCTTCACCTTTCTGATCTGGGTGATGGTCATCGTCGGCGGATCGGGCAACAACTGGGGCTCGGTCCTGGGCGGCTTTGTGATCTGGTTCCTGTGGGTGCAGGCCGAGCCTTTGGGCCGCGCGGCGATGAACCTCTTGACCCTGGGCATGGCCGAGGACAATGCCCTGCGGGTGCATCTGCTGGACCAGGCTGCGCATACGCGCCTGATTATGATGGGGGCGGCGCTGTTGCTGATGCTGCGGTTTGCCCCGCGCGGCCTGATCCCCGAACGCTGAAGGCACATGGCGATGAAAGCCGCGCTTCTTGCCGCCGGGTCGTCCAGTCGCATGGGGGCGGGGCGCGACAAGCTGCTGGAGCCGGTCGGGGGCGTGGCGTTGATCCGGCGCCAGGCGCTGGCACTGCTGCGGGCCGGGATCGGACCGGTGGCGGTGGCCCTGCCCGCAGATTGCCCTTTGCGCGAGGCGGCGCTGGCCGGGCTGGATGTGACGCGGCTGCGCATCGCCGATGCCGGGACGGGGATGAGCGCCGGGTTGCGGGCCTGCGCCCAATGGGCCGGCTCTGACGCGCTGATGGTGGTCCCGGCCGATATGCCGGACCTGACGGCGGCGGATTTCCAGGCCATGGCAGATGCCTATGACGGCCAGGTGCTGCGCGCCTGCGCCGACGATGGCACTCCGGGCCACCCGGTGGTCTTCGCGCCCGCCACCCTGCCCCATTTCGCGGAATTGACGGGTGACGAGGGCGCGCGGCGCCTTCTGCGTCGCTTTCCGCCGCGCCTGCTGGCGCTGCCGGGCACGCGCGCCATCACCGATCTGGACACGCCCGAAGACTGGGATGCCTGGCGCCGCGCCCATCCCGGGCTGTGACCCCCCTCACCGGCCAGGGGAATGCGGGCGGCCTAACGCTGGACCATCAGCGCCGACAGGCTGTGAAAATGATAGCTGTCCGAATAGCGCGGCGCTTCGGCCAGCCGCAGCCCGGGCACGCGGTCGAACAGGATCGGCAGCGCGGCGGCCAGTTCCATGCGCGCCAGCGGCGCACCGACGCAAAAATGCAGGCCGACACCGAAGGCCAGATGCGGTTTGACCGGGCGGTCCGGGTTGAACGCGTCGGGTTTGTCCCACATGCCCGGGTCACGCCCGGCGGCCGCCAGCATGACGCCCACCTGATCGCCGGGCTGGAACACATGGCCCATGACGTCGATTTCCTCATACGCCCAACGGGTGAACATGTGCAGCGGCGGATCCAGGCGCAGGCATTCCTCCAGCGTTGCGTCCAGCTTGCCGGGCGAGAGCCAGTCGCGCGGCCCCCCGGCCTCCAGGATCGCCTTCACGCCGTTGCCGATGCCGTGGACCGTGGCCTCGTGCCCGGCATTCAGCAACAGGATGCAGGTCGAGATCAACTCGTCCGCAGACAGTCTCTCGCCCTCTTCCTCGGCGGCGATCAGGCTGGTGATCAGGTCGTCGCGCGGGTCGCTGCGGCGTTGCTCCACATGGTCCCGGATGAATGCCGCGAATTCGGTGCTGGCGCGCGCCGCCGCGTCCTCGGTCGCGCGGGTGCGCCCGGCCTGATACATCGCCACCATGTCATGCGACCAGCGCAGCAGCTGGTCCTTCCGTTCCTCGGGCACGCCCAGCAGCCGGGCGATGACGACCACCGGGATCACCTCGGCGAAGGCGCGCAGCAGGTCGAAACGCCCCGGAGGAAAGGCGTCGATCAGCTGATGCGTCAGTGCCTCGACCTCGGGGCGCAGGGCCTCGATCCGGCGCGAGGTGAAGGCCCGCAGCACCAGCTTGCGCAGGCGCGTGTGGCGCGGCGGCTCCAACTCCAGCATGGAATGCGCGTCGATCGCGTAGAACGGCGCGGTGTGCGCGGCGATCGGCGTTCGCTGGGCGGCGGGCACCTCGCGGCCAAAGCGCCGGTCGCGCAGGATTGCGTTCGCCGCCGCAAAGCCGAAAACGCAGGGCAGCTTGTAGTCGTCCCAGTGAACGACGGGTCCCAACGCGCGCGCCCGGGCATAGAACGGATAGGGATCCTGCACGAAGGCCGGGTCCGTGGGCGATTGCTGGATATGGTTCATCGCGGGTCCTGTGCTGTGGGGGCGGGTCAGACGCGCGACAGCGCATCCAGAATGCGCACCCAACTGCGGATGCCCTTGTGAAAGGCCTCCAGATCATATTTTTCGTTGGGCGAATGCAGCGCGTCATCGTCGCGCCCAAAGCCGATCAGCATCGAATCCATGCCCAGAAGGGTCTGAAAATAGCCGGCTATCGGGATCGAGCCGCCGCAACCGATGAACGCCGCCGGGCGCGGCCATTCGTCGGACAGGGCCTGACGCGCGGCCTCGAATGCCGGATGGTCGATGGGCATGGTGGTTGCCCCCGCCCCTTCGGCATCCAGGATTTCATAGCTGCAATCGGCGGGCAGCCGGGCCTGAACATGGGCGTCGAACGCGCGCAGGATCGCATCTGGATCCTGCGTGCCGACCAGCCGGAAGCTGACCTTGGCGCTGGCCTTCGACGGCAGCACGGTCTTGAACCCGGCACCGGTGTAGCCCGAATTCATGCCGTTGATTTCGCAGGTTGGGCGCGACCAGATCATCTCCAGCACGCTGCGGTTCTGCTCGCCCGCCGGCACGCTCAGGCCGACGCCGCCCAGAAAGCCCGCGGCGTCAAAGCCCAGGGCATCCCATTGTTCGGCCTGCGCATTGGTCAGTTCGGGGACTCCGTCATAGAATCCGTTCAGCGTGACGCGCCCTGTGTCGTCATGCAGATCGGCCAGAATACGCGCCAAAACGTGCGCCGGGTTGATCGCAGCGCCGCCATACATGCCCGAATGCAGGTCCTTGTCCGGCCCGGTGATCTCCAGTTCCAGCTTGGCCAATCCGCGCAAGGCCGTGGTGATCGCCGGGGTTTGCGGATCGAACATCCCGGTATCGCAGATTAGCGCTATATCGGCCTTCAAGTCGCTGGCATGGTCTTTCATGTAGGGAACCAGCGAGGGCGATCCCGATTCCTCCTCGCCCTCGAAGAACATCGACACCCGCACCGGCAGGCTGCCATGCACCGCCTTCCACGCGCGGCAGGCCTCGACAAAGGTCATCAACTGCCCCTTGTCATCGGCCGCCCCGCGCCCGCGGATCACCGTCCCCGCTGGCGTCTCCTCGATCGCCGGATCGAAGGGGTCGCGGTGCCAAAGGTTCAGGGGATCAACGGGTTGCACATCATAATGACCATAGAACAATACATGCAGCCCGCCGGCGCCCTGGTCCTTTGCGACCACCATCGGGTGCCCGGTCGTGGGGTGCTTTTGCGCCGTGAAGCCCAGTGATCGAAGGTCCTGCACCATCCAGTCGGCGGCCTGGTCGCAGGCGTGTTTGTAAGCGGGGTCGGTGGAGATCGACGCAATCCGCAACAGCGCCATCAGACGCTCCAGCGCGGTGTCGAGCGTGGCATCGACATGGTCAAGAACCGGGGCAAGGGATTGGGATGTCATGGGGAATGTCCTGTGCAGAATCTGGCCACAGCCTAGTCCGCCCCAGCTCGGGAAGTCCAGTGCGCGGGCATCTGCCCAAGCGCTGACGTTCGAGAAACCGCGACCCGTGACCGCGCGCCGCAGGGGGATGGCAAGCGTGCCGAAATCGTCTAGTTAAGGGCGATGATCCGCGCCCTGGAGTAGCCCATGCCCAACCGCCTTGTTCTTGCCCCGGCCCTGATGCTCGCCGTGGCCGTCACTCCGGCCCTTGCCGAGCCCGTGGACACCCGCACGGCCCGCGACTTGCTGTATCGCGATGACCGCGCCGAGGTGACGACCTTCAGCACCGAGGGCCTTTCGGACCAGGACGTTGCCGTGCTTTCACAGGTTGCGCAGACGCAGAAATACTACGCCGCCGTGGCCTATGCGCCGGACGAGGGCATCCTGTCCGAGCCCACCGTCATGTCGGCCAATTACCATTCCGTCGACGCCGCGCGCGCGGCCGCGCTGGCGGGCTGCAACGAACGCCGCAACGGCGGGGCGACTTGCGAAATCGCGCTTGAGGTGCGTCCCCAGGGCTGGGAGCCACGCGCTCTGCAACTGAGCGCGGATGCCACCACCGCCTTCAACGACGAATATCGCCGCGCCGGGGGCACCCGCGCCTTCGCCATCTCGGCCAGCACCGGATTGTGGGGAATCGGCCGGGGCGATCACGCGCAAGAGGATGCTCTGGCTGCCTGTCAGGGCGATGCCGAAGTTTCCGATTGTGCCATCGTCATTGCCGATTGAGATGCTAAAATGACCGATGCGATAGGCTGCGACACATTTTGGAATTGATCCAGGTCATGTTTATGTAGCATTCAAAGATGCATAGATGGCCCAACTTAGCGCCCGACTTAGCGTTGGTGCCGTGAACTCGTGCCAAGCGGAACGCCAGGGAGAGACCCTTTGACCTACGATGCTGCCCTAGAGACCGCCCTTCAACGCTTGCACGATGAAGGCCGCTACCGGACCTTTATCGATATCGAGCGGCGCAAGGGGCAGTTTCCACACGCGGTCTGGCGCAAGCCGGACGGGACAGAACGGGACATAACCGTCTGGTGTGGCAATGATTATCTGGGTATGGGGCAGCACCCGGCGGTTCTGAGTGCAATGCACGAGGCGCTGGAAGCCACCGGCGCCGGGTCGGGCGGGACGCGCAACATCTCGGGCACCACGCTGTATCACAAGCGGCTGGAATCCGAGATCGCCGACCTGCACCAGAAAG
>CAJQNQ010000066.1 GCA_905479725.1 uncultured Paracoccaceae bacterium
GTCGCGCTGGCCGCCCTGCCCTTCGGCTGGGCTTCGATGACCTGGCAAGGCGCCGGGCTGGCGGTGCTGTCGGGGGCGGTAATGTCCGGTCTGGGCTATGCGCTGTGGTATGCCGTCTTGCCCGCGCTGGGCGCCGGGCGCGCGGCGGTGGCGCAATTGTCGGTGCCGGTGATCGCCATTCTGGGCGGCGTTGTGTTTCTGGGCGAAAGCCTGAGCGGGTTGGCGCTGCTGGCCTCGGCCATCGTTCTGGCGGGCGTGGCGCTGGCCAGCTTTCCGGCCCGCACGCCGCGCGAATAAATCCGGCCGGCGCCCGGGGTTTGACGCGCCGCGCAAAGCCGGTCAATCTGCCGCAACGCCCAACCGGAGGTTCCCATGCCCGCCATTGCCCTGCCCGAGATCGAGCGCGTCACCAAGGCCGCGCTGGAGCGTCATGGCGCGCAGCCCTGGATCGCAGCCGAGGTCGCCCGCGCCGTCCGCGCCGCCGAAAGCGTGGGCAACAAGATTTGCGGGCTGTATTATCTGGAAAGCTACTGCGTGCAGCTTCAGACCGGCCGCGTGAGGGGCGATGTCGCCCCCGTCGTCAGCCGCCCGCGCGCGTCGGCCGTGACGGTCGACGCCCGGTTCGGCTTCGCCCAGCCCGCCTTTGCGCGCGGCTTGCCGCAGGCGCTGGAGGCCGCGCGCGAGACCGGGCTGGCCAGCCTGGCGGTGGGCCACGCGCATACCTGCACCTCGCTGGGGTATTTCACCGAACAGATCGCGCGGGCCGGCATGATCGGCTTCGGGCTGACCAACGCCACCCCGATCGTCGCCCCGCCGGGGGGCAAGGCGCGCATCATCGGCACCAATCCGATCGCCTTTTCGGCGCCCGATGGCGCGGGCGGCGTGGCGATGCAGTTCGACCAGTCCACGACCACCGTGGCGCTGGGCAAGATCACCATGGCCAAGGCGGCGGGCGAAACGATCCCGCCGGGCTGGGCGCTGGACAAGGACGGGAACCCGACCACCGAGCCCGAGGCCGCGCTGGCCGGATCGCTGGTGTCGATGGGCGGCTACAAGGGCTGGGGCCTTGGCCTGATGGCCGAATTGCTGGCGGCGGGCATGACCGGGGGATTGGCCTCGCAGGATGTGGCCCCGCTGAAAGCGCCGAACGGCCCGCCGCATGATCTGGGCCAGTATTACCTGCTGATCGACCCGTCCGTGTCCGACAGTTTCTTCGACCGGCTGAACCAGGTCGCGGTGGCCGTCGCCGACGACGAGGGCACGCGGATGCCGGGCCGGGGCAAGGCACCGATGGACCCCGTCGACCTGGCCCCGGCGGTCTGGGATCAGGCGCTGGCACTGGCGGGCATGGGGTGAATCATTCGGCCGGGCGCCAACCCAGCCCCCGGCTGATCCGCGTGGCGGCGGCGGACAGCGCCGCGCCGACCTGTGCGGGCACGCTTGGGGTTGACCGGGTCGCGCTGATGGCGGCGATCACCTCGCCCGCCGGATCCAGAACCGGGGCCGCGACGCTGGACAATCCGCTTTCGAAACTGCCCAGGCTTTCGGCGATGCCTCGCGCAGCATCGTCCGCCGCGCGCGCCAGAAGCCGGGCCTGCGCCTTGGGGTCCAGGTCGGCGTAGAGCTTGCGCAAGACCGCCGCGTCCTTGCCCGCCAGCAGAACCCGGCCCAGCGCCGTCGTGACGGCGGGCAGGCGGCTGCCGACATGCACCAGCGATGCCATTCCACCCGACGCCGGCAGGCGGATCAGATACAGCACATGCCGCCCGTCCAGCACCCCCAGATGGGTGGACCAGTCGAACTCGTCCCGGACCCGGGCCAGCACGGGCTGCGCGACCTCCAGCAATTCGCGGCTGGCGTGATAGCCATAGCTCAGCCGCACCACCGCCGGGCCCAGCCAGTAGGCCTTGCCGTCGCTGGTGGCCAGCAGATACCCTTCGGACACCAGCGTATGGACAGCGCGAAACGCGGCCGACCGCGTGATGCCCAGCGACCGCGCGATGGCGCTCAGCGTCAGTTCAGGCGTCAGCGGCGTGAAAACCCGCAAGACGGCCAGACCACGGATCAGCCCGGGCACCAGATAGGGGTCATGCCTGTCGCTCATGTTTTACAGGTAAAACGCGCGCTTCCAATATCAATGCCCTGATCTAGGTTTGGCACAGGATATTTGAACAATGGGTGCACATATGAACATTCAGATCGCGAACTCGCCCCTGCAAGCCGAGTTGAACGCCAGCACAGGCAGGTTCACCGACAAGACCTTCGACTGGAAGGCGTTCCCCTCGAACGTGCCGTTCCCCGAACTGGCGCGCGCGCAGATGCGTTACATCGGCGCCGGGGGCTCGCCCAAGGTGGGCGACACCTCGACCCTGCCCGCCCAGAATTTCACCCTGAGCCTGATCTACAAGGAACCGGGCCGCTATGCCGCCTGCCATAGTCACGAGATCGAGGAAAGTTTCCTGATCATCAGCGGCGCCCTGATCGTCGGCTGGGAAAAGGACGGCGAGGTGGTCGAGGTCAATCTGGGCCCCAGGGACATGATCCTGAACGCGCGCGAAGTGGCGCATGGGTTTCGGGTGGACGGCGTAGAGCCGGTGCTGATGTCGATTTCCGTCGACGTGGGCAAACCACTGCCGCCGGTCTACCGCTATCACCCGAAGGATTGCCCCAGCGAACTGGCCCGCACTTTTGGCGCCGAACCGGGCAAGACGATCCCGTTTGATCGGCAAGGCACGCACCCGATGCAACAGCAGATGTCGGACTACGTCGTGCGCCACAGCGAATTGCCGACGATCTGGGAGGACGCCGGATTCGCGCGGAAAGTCTATGTCGGCAGCGCGCCGGGGGCGATTGCCAGCACCACCTGCCGCAAGGAGATGTGGGGCGTGCCGTCACGCACCGCGCTGGCCGCGTTTACCCGCCCGGTCGAGGACGCGGTGATGTGCCTTGAGGGCAGCATCGAGGTGGTCTGGGTCGATGACGCGGGCAATGAGGCGGTGGTCGAACTGGGCCCTCGCGACATGGTGCGCACGCCGGCCGGGCAAGCCCATTTCATCCGCAACCCCGGTGCAGGGGCCGCGACCCTCTGGACAGTCATCGGTCAGTCCGATGATGATGACTTCACCTTTCAGGCCGGATGAACAGGAGGGCATGACATGAGTTCGGACACCATCCCCGAAAGCCAAAGCGACGCGTTTCGCGACGTGATGCAGGCCGCCCGCGCCCAGCCGGGGCGCGCCGCGTTGGCGCACCAAAGCCCGGGACGCACGGTCTCTGACGCGGAGCGCGCCTTGGCCACCGCCCTGATGGAGGTCTATGCTGCGGGCGTGACCGGCCCCGGCCCGGTCGCCGCGGCACTGGCCGGGAAAGGCGTGATCGCGCCGATCTCTGGGCGTGTGGATTGGGATGTTGACCTGATCGAGACCGAATTGCGCGCGCTCAATGACAGCTTTGACGCCGCCTATCAGGACGACGGAATCGGCGCGTGACGCCGCACCATCCGGCGCACGCCCTGGCAAAGGAGAGACAGCAATGGTGACTGACGTTGAAACCCGCGCCCGGATCGAGGACCGCGTGAACCAGGGCCTGCGCGGCCAATGGTATCCGGTCGCGAAATCGGTGCAGATCAAATCCACGCGCCCCTATGGCACCACGCTGCTGGACGAGCGCATCGTGCTGTGGCGCGACACGGACGGGCAAGTAAAATGCATCGAGGATTACTGCCCCCATCGCGGCGCGCCGCTAAGCTACGGCGAAATCCACGAGGGCAATATCGGCTGCCGCTACCACGGCGTGGTGGTCGACGGCACCGGCACCGTGCAGCGCGTGCCCGCCATGCCCGATTGCGCGATGGAGGGGCGCAAGGCGCTTCGGGATTTCCCGGTGATCGAGCACAGCGACGCGGTATTCGTCTATGTCCCGTCCGTCGAGCGCCCCGAGCCCCCGGACTTGCCGCTACCCGACGAGTTGAAAGACCCCGCCTGGACCGGGTTCCTGTGCAGCTCGGTCTGGGATGTGAACTACCGCTACGCGCTGGATAACCTGGCGGACCCGATGCACGGCTGCTACCTGCACGCCGAAAGTTTCACGCTGGCCTTCGGATCGAAACAGGACCTGCTGGACCTGGACCGCAAGGAGGGCGGTTTTCGCATCAGCCGCCGGGGCCAGAGCGGCGAGAATTTCGACTGGTCGGAATTCGTCGTCGCCGACAGTGGCATGTTCTGCTTTCTGGACATCCCCTACCCGCCCGCCGCCGGCCCGGGCGGGCATATGCGCATTCTGGGCTATGTCAGCCCGATGGGTCCGCGCCGCTGCAAGGTGTTTTTCTGGCGGATGCGCGAGGTGGAGGGGTTTCAGCGCGAAAGCTGGCGGTTCCTTTATCGCACCCTGCTGGAGGAACGGCACTGGAATGTGCTGGAGCAAGACCGCGTGATGCTGGAGGGCATGCCCGACACGGCCCGAACCCGCGAGATGCTGTATCAGCATGACATCGGTGTCGCGCATCTGCGTCGCGCGCTGAACGCCGCCGCCAAGGCCCAACTGGCGGCCGAGGACGCGGCGCAATGACGTTGCACGGGCGGCATGTCCTGCTCACCGGCGCCGCGCGTGGGCTGGGCGCGGTGCTGGCCCGCGCCCTGGCGGCGGCGGGCACGCGCCTGACGCTGGCGGACATCGCGCAGGACGAGGGGCGCGCGCTGGCGGATGATCTGGGCGCGGGTTTCCTGCCGGTGGATCTGGGCGATCCCGACAGCATCGCCGCGCTGGCCGCTGGCCTTGACGGCCCGCTGCACGGGTTGGTCAACAACGGCGCCATTGCCACCGGGATCGGCGGCATCGGGTTCGAGGATATCGACCTGGACAGCTGGGACCGCGTGATGCGGGTCAATGTGCGCGGCACCTGGCTGATGGTTCGCGCCTGCGCGCCCCTGCTGCGGCAGTCGGGCAGCGGGCGGGTGGTCAATGTCGCGTCCGACACCGCGCTGTGGGGCGCGCCCAACCTGCTCAGCTACACGGCGTCCAAGGGCGCGGTCCTGTCCATGACCCGCTCGCTGGCGCGCGAACTGGGGCCGGACGGCGTGGGCGTTACCGCAATTGCGCCCGGCATCCTGATCACGCCCAGCACCGATTACGTGCCCGAACACCGCCACCGGCTGTATCAGGACGGGCGCGCCGTGCCCGGCCCGCAACCGCCCGAGGATATCGCGCCCACGGTGGCGTTCCTTCTGACCGAGGGCGCGCTGACGCTCACCGGACAGGTGCTGCCTTTGAACCGGGGGTTCGTGTTCACATGACGCCCGCCGCGCTGATCGGCACGCTGACCCGGCCCTGGGCGCATGGCGCGCACGCCGCGTTGGCGGGCGCGGTGTTCGACGCGCCGGTGGTGCTGGACGGGTTGGCACTGCGCGGCTTCGATCTGTCCGGCGCGGTGTTCCGCCAGGGACTTTCCGCGCGGGGCACCCGGTTTCTGGGCCTGTCGTGGTTTCACGGCGCACAGGTCACGGGCGCCCTCGACCTGACCCGGGCCCATTGCCGGTCGGACCTGCGGCTTGACCGGTTGGCGGCGGACCGGCTGACCCTGACCGAGGCCTGCTTCGAAGGCGTGCTGACGCTGGACCACGCCAGGCTGGGCACCCTGTCCGGCCGCGATTGCCTGTGCCTGGCCAACCTGTCGCTGGCCGGCACACGGATCCGGGGCGACGCGGATCTGTCAGGCGCGGCGATCATGGGCGGGCTGTGGGCCGAAGGGGCAGAACTGGGCCGGCTTGATCTGCGCGGCGCTGAAATCGACGGGCGGCGCCAGGGCGTTTGAACTCAGGCCCCCAAAGCCCCGAGGCGCGCCTCCGCCACGGCATTCAACGCGTTCAGTTTGTCATAGAACCCGTCCACCGCCCCTTGCGCCGTCCGCGCCAGCGCCGCGTTGCGCGCGCGCAGGTCGGTCACGTCTTCGCGCCCGCCCGCCTCGCCCACGGCGCGCGAGGCCTCTTGCACGAACCGGCAGACCGGAGCGCGCAAATCGCCGAACAGCGCCAGCGCGCCCGGCAGGTCCGGCGCCGCGTGCAGCGCCCGCGGCAGGATCACCGCATCCTGCATCGCCATCGCCCCGCCCTGCCCCATGAACGGGGTCGAGGCGTGGGCGGCGTCGCCGATCAGCAGCACCCGTCCCGCGTGCCAGGGCAGCGGCATGACCACGTCTTCAACGGCGGTGAACAGCACCTCGCTGTCCGCGCCAATCTGGTCGCGGAACGGCGCGATCGGCGCCGCGAATTCGGCGAACGCCGCACGCATTCGTGTCGGCCAGTCATCCGGGCGAATGTAGTCCCCAGCCGGATGCGCCACCGTGCCAAATGTATAAAGCAGATCATCTCTGATCGGCATGATGCCATAGCGTTTGGCCGGACCCATCATCATGATCTTTCGCGTCAGCCCTGGGGGGCGGCGGTGCACCGAGCGCCAGACACCGAAGCCGGTGTAGCGCGGGGTCACAGCGGGCGCGATCTGCCCACGCACCCAGGAGCGCACACCATCCGCGCCGATCACCAGATCGGCGTTCAGTTGCGCCCCCGTGCTGGTGGTCACGGTGGCCTTGATCGCGTCCTGCGCCAAGCCCGTGACCTCAACCCCCAGCGCCACGGCAACACCCAGCGCCAGCATACGGGCCGACAGGATGCGGTGCAGCTCGGCCCGTTTGATGCCCAGAATGGCGGGGATGCGCCCGCCCCGCGCGGTCGGATAGCGCGTCTCAACGATGGGGACGCCGTGGTGATCGAAATAGGCGTTCACCCCGTCCGGAATGGCAAAGCCTGCGGTCAGAATATCGGGCAGAACGCCCAGATCCTCCAGCGCCCGCAGGCCATTGGAATAGACAAAAATGCCTGAGCTTTGAAACCGCCAGGCGTCCTGGCGCTCGATCACCCGAACGTGGTGCCCGGCCTGCGTCAGCGCGATCGCGGCCGAACACCCGGCGATGCCCGCGCCGATGATGACGATGGACAAAGGGGCACCCGACATGGCCGGACCGCTCAATACATGGCGTCCACCGGCCAGGTAACCAGCGCGGGGACATAGAACAGGATCAGAAGCGCCAGAATATCGCAGATGATGAACGGGAGCGCCGCCTTGTAGATGTCGTTCATCGTCGTGCCGACCGGGGCTACCGCCTTCATCACGAACAGCGCCGCCCCCAGGGGCGGAGAGGTGGACCCTGTTTCGATGGCCACCAGATACATCGCGGCGAACCAGATCGGATCAAAGCCGAACTGGATGACGATGGGCACGTAGATCGGCAGCGTTATCAGCATGATCGGCAGGGGGCCCATGAACATGCCCAGAAACACGACCGAACCGATCATCATCGCGACAATCGCGCTGGGGCTGGCCTCCATCGCGGTGATTGCCTGGACCATGCCATAGGTCGCGCCGGTATAGGCCAGGATCTGCGTGAAGCCGACCGCCCCCGCGACGATCAGCAGCACCATGACCGAGATGTTGGCGCTGCCGAAGATCGAGCGCGAGAAGACGTCCCAGGTCAGGCGGCGTTTCATGGCGGCCAGCGCCAGTGTGGCAAAGGCACCGGTCGCCGCGGCCTCGGACGGGGTGGCGATGCCCAGAAAGATCACACCGACCACCGAAAACACCACCAGCGACAGAGGCAGGATATGCACGACCGTGGCGCTCAGCTTTTCGGTCAGGGGCACGGGTTCCACGTCAAAACTGGGGGCCAGGTGCGGCTGAAGCGTGCAGCGCACCCAGATATAGGCGGCATAGAGCACCGCCATCAGCAGACCCGGCACAATGATGCCGATCAGGATCTTGCCGATCGACAGATCCGACACCACGCCCAGGACCACGGCCAGCGAACTGGGCGGGATCATGATCGCCAGCCCCGCCGAGCCCAGGATCGGCCCCAGCGACATCGGCTTCTTGTAGCCGCGCTTTTCCATTTCCGGCACCAGGGTGGACCCCAGCAGCGCGATGGAGCCCATGGAATTGCCGGTCAGCGTGGAAAACAGCACGCCACCGCCGACGGCCATGAACGCCAGGCGCCCGCGCAGCCGGCCAAACCATTTGTCCAGCGTGTCCATCAGATCGATGGCGATACGGGACTGGAACATGCCCTCGCCCATGATCATGAACAGCGCGATGGGCACCAGCGTGAAGCTGGACAGCGAATCCACGGTGTTCAGCACCAGTTGCTCGATCCCCGAAACACCGCCCATCAGAAGATAGGCGCCGACCAGGTTCACCACCAGAAAGGCAAAGGCCACCGGAAGCCCGGCCAGCATCAGCAGCAACAGCGGCCCCAGAATGACGGCCACAACAGAATACCATTCCATCATCTGCTAAACCTGCCCGTAGCGGCGCGTACGCCCTGATCGAGGAACTGAAAGCCCAGCAGAAACATGCCCAACGGCAGCGCCATGGTCAGAAAGTAGCTTCTGGGCGCCATGACCGTGGTCTCGCGCACCCCTGTTCCGATCTGGTCGATCACCACGCCGACCCCGACAACAGCCAGTGTCATGCACAGCGCCACGCCGATGGCCGCATTGAACACACCGGCCAGCCGTTGCCAGTCCGGCCCCAGGTTGGCGAAAACCAGATCAAGCAGCACGTGCCGGTTCTTCTCCAGCAGGTAGGGCGCGCCCAGAAAGGTGATATACATCAGCGAATATTCGCTGACCTCGATCACCCATAGCTGCGACGCCCCGGTGATCGCGCGCCCGACAACCTCCAGAAAGACGATCGTGGCGATGAAGAACAGGATCCCGGCGCCGAGAACCGCGCAGATCAGGTTCAGGCCGCTGAACAGCCGCACCACCGATTGATAGAGTCCCACGGACCGTCACCCCTTTCGTGTCTGAAACGGCCGGGCAGCAGGACCCGGCCGCGTCGTGTCTGCCCGATGGCAGCTTATTCCATCATCGGCCGCAATTCAGCGGCGATCTCAGCCCCGGCGGAGGCTTCGATCGTCGCCCAGGCCGAGTCCATGGCCAATTGACGGAAGGCGGCCTCGGCCTCGCCGGTCAGTTCAAGCCGCTGAAATCCGGCGGCCTCCATGTCGGCGACGCCTTGCGCCAGATCTTCGGCCCAGAGGGTGTCGGCGCGTGGCGCGAAATCGTCACGCAGAAAGCTGATCAACTCGTTCTGGGTTTCTTCGGGAACTTGCGCCCAGACGTCGGGATTGACCAGAACCGGGAAGCCGGCGCGGTAGACGCCCGGATAGATCACCTGTTGCACGATTCCTTCAAACTGCAGGTGGTTGCCCACCGGGCCTTGCACGAACCCATCGATGGTGCCCCGCTCCATGCCGGTGAAAATCTCGCCCATCGGCAGCACGATCGGCTCGGCGCCCAGCGCCTGGATCAACGGCAAAAGCGTCGGAAACACGCGGATGCGACGGCCTTGCAGATCGTCCAGCGACTCGATAGGTTCGCGCAGATAGATCAGGAAGTCCAACTCCGAGGCCGGGATTTCGCCCAGCAACACCAGCCCCCGTTCGGCGTGCAGTTCGGTCATTCGTTCATGGTAGTTCGTCGCGGCGATGGTGTTGTAGTCGTTGAACGACAGGTTCATCGTCGGCGATGCGGGCACCAGACCGCCGTAATAGCTGGGGCTGGTATAGGCCATGTCGATGGAACCGTTGCGCACCGCCTCGGCCTGGCGGAAGGGCGGGATGACCTCGGGGCCACCGCGCCAGACAATGTTGATACGCCCCTCGAATCGCTGGTTGACCTCGTCGACGAACATCGCAAACGGGTTGGTGATGCTGGCCTGGCGCGGGGCCAGGGTCACCGCGTTCAGCGTCACCGACTGACCCAGCGCGGGCAGCGCAAGGGCCGTCATCGCCGCGGCAAGCAGCGTCTTTTTCATCAGATGTCTCATAGTTACTCCCTTCGTTGTGATTATGGCAGCGCAACGGTCCACGCGTCATAGGCATAGACCCAATCCGCGTTGCTGCCTGTTTTCAGCCAGTCATTGGCCAGCGAACTGCGCTGGATTTCTGCCGTGCGGGGTTTGCGCTCGGCCTCGTAGCGCCGAAGCGCCTCACCGATCTGACCGCCGCGCGCATCCCGGCTCACGCCGGTCAGCGCGCGCGCCAGCACCACCGCATCCTCGATCGCCATGCAGGCGCCTTGCGCCATGAACGGCACCATCGGATGCGCGGCGTCGCCCAGCAGCGTCACCGCGCCGCGCGCCCATTGCGCCATCGGCTCGCGCACGAACAGGGCCGAAGCCGTGACGCTGTCACAGGCGTCCAACAGCGCGCGCGCCTGCGGATGGAAATCGCTGTAGGCGGCGCGCAGCGCCTCGATATCGCCCGGCAGGGTCCAGCCCTCGGCGCTCCACGCTTCTTCTGGCGTGGTAGCGAAAACGAAGATTTCCTTGCCCTGCGTCAGCGGAAAGACAACGATCTGCCGGTCCCCGGTATCGCCCCACCATTTGGTGAAAGCATCGATATCCGCCATGCCTTCGACCCGCTCGCGCGGGAATACACCGCGATAGGATACGATCCCGGTGAACGCGGGCGTGTCCGCGCCCCACAGCGCGCTGCGCACGGCCGAATGGATGCCATCCGCGCCGATTACCACGTCGAAGTCGGCTTCGACGTCATCGGCAAAGCGGATTGTCGCGCCATGGTCCCGCAGGCTCACGCCGTGCACGGCCCGGCCCAGTTCGATACACCCGGCTGGCACCTGATCCTGCATCGCCGACAGCAGATCGGCGCGGTGGATGGTCAGTTGCGGCGCGCCGTATTTCGCCTCGGCGGCGGAACTCATCGGCAGGCGCGAGGTTTCCTCGCCGGTGATCCCGTCCCGGCTGATGCGAAAGGTCGGGCGGGCGGCGGATTTGCGCAGGTAGGCACCCACCCCCAGTTTGTCGAGCGCGAAAACGGCGTTCGGGGTCAGGTTGATATCGGCACCGACGCGGTTGAATCGCGGCGTCCTCTCGAACACCCGGACCGCGTGCCCGGCCTGCCGCAAGGCGATGGCCGCCGCCAGACCGCCCATGCCGGCGCCGCAGATCCCGATAGAGAGGTTTGACATCCCGCCCCCAAGTGTTCTAATATGAACAATACGTTCAAATAGACTAGACCGCTTTCCGGGACCGGTCAAGAAATTTGCGGGGGCAACCCCGTGGCGGCCCCGGTCATGCCGGTCTTGCGGGCACGGCGCCTGTCGCTTAGGCAGGCCGGAACCCGCGTGATCCAGAGCGAACGAAAGGGCAAGGGATGGAGCAGGCAGCAGCCGCCACAGGCAAGGACTATTCGGTGCCGCCGGTCGAGCGGGCGCTCAAGCTGTTGCGCCATATCGGCGACGGCAACACCTGCCGCAACCTGAGCGCCACGGCATCGGCGCTGGACATCAACCGCACCACGCTGATCCGGTTGATCCACACGCTGGCCGACAACCGGATGATCGAGGAAATCGCCCATGGCGCCGGGTATCGGCTGGGCGTCGGCCTTATCAGCCTTGGCGCGCAGGCGATGCAGGGGCGCGATCTGGTGCAGGTCTGCCAGCCGGTGCTGGCGGATCTGTGCGCGCAGACCGGAATGTCGGCGCATATGGGCATTTTGGACGGGCGTGACATCGTCTATCTCAGCCGCGAGACACCGAACACGCATCTGGTCAGCAATGTCCGCGCGGGCTCACGTCTGCCCGCCCATGCCTCGTCCATCGGGCGGGCGATCCTGGCGCAGATGGACCCGGCAATGATCGCCGCAACCCTGGCCGATGCGCCGCTGGACATTCGCACAAGCAAGACCCCGGACACGCTTGCGGCGGTGCTGGCGCAAGCCGCCGAAGACCATGCCGCCGGCGTCGCCTGGAGCGAAGGGAATTTCGAGGCCGGGATCGGATCCTGCGCCGCCGTGATCGTGGATCATCAGGGCAAGCCGGTGGGCGGATTGAACGTCTCGGGCCCGCAGTCGATTTTTGTGGACGAGGTGGCAGCCGGATCGGACCATATCCGAACCGCCGTCAAGACGGCGGCAGAGCGGGCGTCGCAGGCGCTGGGATACGTGCCCAGAACCTGACCCAAGCCCCGAACCTGACCCATGCCCAGAACCTGACCCATGCCTGGGCCCTGGCCCGAGCCCCCCCTGGCCCGAGCGCGGTCCGTGACCTGAACCTAGGGCCAGCGCGCCCAGGGGTGTGGCTGGCCACCGAGATCCTCGTAAATGGATTTCTGTGTCTGATAGGCGCGCAGACCGGCCCGCCCCTTTTCGCGCCCCATGCCGCTGGCCCCATCGCCGCCGAACGGGGTCGCGATAGAGAACTGCTTGTAGGTGTTCACCCAGACCGTGCCGGCCCTGATCGCCCGCGCCACGCGCCAGCATTTGCGCCGGTCATTGCTGAAGATCCCGCAGGCCAGGCCATAGTCGCTGTCATTGCCCTGCGCGATGACATCCGCCTCGTCGTCGAACGGCATCACCACCAGCACAGGCCCGAAGATTTCCTCGCGGCAGGTGCGTGCGGCATTGTCCAGCCCGGCGATGATCGTGGGCAGGAAATAGGCGCCCGCGTCCAGCCCCTCGGGCCGCGCGCCGCCGCACAACACCTCGCCGCCCTCGTCGCGGGCCAGCGCCACATAGGCTTCCACCGAAGCGCGGTGATCGGCGTGGATCAGCGACGACACTTGTGTGCGCGGGTCGAACGGGTGGCCGACGCTCAGGGCCCTTGTGGCCTGAACCAGCCGTTCAACGAAGCGGTCATAAATCCCACGCTGGACGAACAGGCGCGAACCCGCGATGCAGCTTTGCCCGCTGGACGAAAAGATGCCGAACAGCACCCCGGCAATCGCCAGGTCCATGTCGCAATCGTCGAACACGATGGTCGGGGATTTGCCGCCCAGTTCCAGCGAAACGGGCATCAGCTTGCGCGCCGCGATACCCGCCAGATGCCGCCCGGTCGACGTGCCGCCGGTGAACGAGACCTTGGCGATACCGGGGTGTTCGACCAACAGCGTGCCAACCTCGCGCCCCGAGCCTGGCAGGACGGAAAACAGCCCCCTGGGCAGCCCCGCCTCGTCGATGATCCGCGCCAGTTCCAGGCAGACGAGCGGCGACCAGCTGGCCGGTTTCAGCACCACCGCGTTGCCCGCCGCCAGCGCCGGTGCGACTTTCTGGGCATCCGAGGCGATCGGCGAATTCCACGGCGTGATCGCCGCGACGACGCCCAGCGGCTCGTGCACGGAACTGGTCAGATAAACGCCGCGCGGAGCGGTCAGCAGATCGTCAGACGTTTCCACGACGGCGGCGAAATACCGAAACGTGCCCGCCGCCGACAGCGCCAGCGCCCGCGTTTCGGCCAGGGTTTTCGACGTGTCACGGCTTTGGATCCAGGAAATCCGGTCGATATTCGCCGCGATCCCGTCAGCGATGCGGTGAAGATGGGTGGCGCGCTCATGCGGTTTCAGATCCCGCCAGGCCGGATCTTGCTGCGCGGCCCCGGCCGCTGCGATCGCGTCCAGCGCATCGTCCCTGGACGCGCCGGCCAAAGTCTGGTTCTCGATCCCTTCGGCGGCAAAAACAGAGGTGATCGGCGCCCCGCGGCCTTTGCGCCAATCGCCGCCGATGAACAGACGGCCGTCGGAAAAATCTTGGGTCATGGTGCCCCCCTCAGATCACGATGGCGTCGAACCGGTTCAGCACCGCGCGGGCCATGCTGTAGGCGGTCGAGGCCGAGGTCCTGGGATTGCGTGGCGAGGGTTTGGCGGTCAGCGACATGTCGAAATCCACCGCGTTCGACCGCACGCTGAATTGGTGAGTGTTGCCGGTCGCCTCCGGGTCGGCCACCAGCCGGACAATGGTCGCATCCAGCCCCAGCCCGGCCAGCGCCAGCATCGCGGCGACATTGGCGTTCCTGGGGTAGTCAGTCGCGGCCTTGCGTGCCGTGCCGGTAAAAAACACCACCGGCTCGCTCAAAGCCTCCAGATCGCAGGCAGCCTCGGCGGGGGTTCCGGCCCAGGCGCGCGGCGGTTTGCAGCCAGTATAGGTCACCGTGGTCAGGCCCGACAGGCGGGCGGCGGACAGCATGTCGATGCCGCCGATGGCGCCTGCGGGCAACACCAGCTGAGCGCGCCCGTCCTGCGCGGCCTGGCGCAGCGTCAGTTCGGTCCGGGGATCGGCCAGCGCCCCGATCGAGGCCACCACCAGATCGACACCCGCGCGCAGGATCGCCGGGCCGCTGGCGGCAGCGGCGGCATGGCTGGCGCATTCGGCGACAACGCCGGGGCGCAAAGCCAGCAGGTCTTCGACCCTCTCGACCACCGAGACGGCACAGCGCCCGGCGGCCTGGCGTCGCGCCTCGGCCAGCGTGGCGGCCTGTTTTCCGGAACGCACCAGAACGAACAGCGCGGCGGGCGGGCTGTCCTGCGCGCACAGAATGTCGATCAGATCCCGCGCGATGGACCCGAAACCGATGATCCCGACACCGTCGCTCAGGGCCTCTCTCATGCCTTGCCACCTGCCGCGCCCGCCGGAGGCCCCGCGAAGGCCTCGGCAAAGGGGCCAATGGCAACCATGTCCACCTCGATCAGATGCGGGCCGCTGCGCGACATGCTGGCGTCAAAGATCTCGGCAAAGCGGGTGATGTCATCGACCCGCGTGTGCGGCAGATCCAGCGCATCGCAGAGCTTGGCGAAATTCGGGGTCTTGAGCCTGGAATAGTGCCGCCGCCCCTCATACTGCGCGTCCTGGATGTTTTCGATCACGCCGTAAGCCTGATCGTTCATCAGCACGAATGTGATGTTCGCGCCTTCGTCCACCGCCGTGATAAGCTCGGCCATGCCCAGCATGGTGCCGCCATCGCCCAGCAGGGTCACGGTGCGGGTGTCGGATGCCAGCGCCGCGCCCACGCCCATCGCCACCCCCTGCCCGATGCCACCGCCCAGCGCGTGAACGCCCAGATGCGGCGCCGCGAATTGCACATAACGGTTGCCGAAGGTGGAGTTTGAGATGGTCACATCACGCACCCAAGGGTGACGCCCCGCCGGGATCACCGTCATCAGGTGATCCGCGATGACCTGATAGGGCCCCAGCCGTGCGCGCAACGCTCCTTCCGACTGGGCGCGGGCAACGGCGATGTCATGGCTTAGCTGCGGGTCCACGTCCAACCGGTCGGGCAGACGCTGCAACAGTCCGCGCAAACTGGCGGCGGCGTCGCCGCACAGGAACAGATCGACAGCGTAATTGCGCCCGCTTTGCGTGGCGTCGATGTCGATCTGCGCCAGCGGCCTGGGCAGGGTCATCCGGTTGTTCAGCGTCTCGTTGCCGCGCAAGCGCGAACCGACGACGATCATCAGGTCGGATCGCGCATAGACTGCGCGCGCCTCGGGCGTCATGTTGAAGGCGCCCAGCGTGGCGGGGTTGTCCTCGGGCACCACGGCGCGGCCCTGGGTCGAGGTCACGGCGCCAAAGCCGCGCGCGACAAGCTCCGTGGCCTCGGCCTGCGCGCCGCGCGCGCCGCCGCCCAGCCAGATCATCGGGCGCCTGGCCCGTTTCACCAGGTCGGCCAGGGCGTCCAGGCGCGCAGGGTCTGGCCCCGGGACCGCCACCAGAGGCGGGCTGGCGGGATATCCGGGCGAAGCCGCAAGGCGCTGCACATCGACCGGAATTTCCAGCGATACCGGTCCCGATGGCGGCGTCACCGCGGCCCGCACGGCGGCCTCGAGCGTGCCGAGGGCCGATTTCTCGTCCCAGATGCGCAGCACAGCTTTCGACACCCCGCGCAGCATTTCGGGCTGCCTGGGCACGTCATGGATCGCGGCGCGGTCGCGGTCCATGAAGGCGCGGTCGATCTGCGAGGTGATGTGCAACACGCGGCTTCCCGCCGTCAGGGCCTCGGCCTGGGTGCCGGCCGCGTTGCCCGCCGCCGTCCCGGTAGAGGTTATCACGACACCCAGACCGCCCGAAACCCGTGAATGGGCATCGGCCATGCTCATTGCCCCGGCCTCGCCCCGCGCGGCGACAAAGCGGATGCGGCCCTGCACCGCGATTGCGTCCAGGATCGGCATGTTGTGAATCGAAATGACACCGAACACGGTGGTCACGCCCATATCCGCCAGGCCCTGCGCGATCTGATATCCAACACTGTGTGTCATCGGCGGTCTTTCCATGCGGTCAGGCAAAGCGCGATACGCCGCCCGAGAGTTCCAGTTGCGCCCCGGTGATGTAGCTGGCGGCAGGCGAGGCCAGAAAGACCAGCGCCCGCGCGGCTTCCTGCGGCTGGCCCAGCCGTTCCAGGGGGATTTTCTTGGTCGCCGCCAGGGCCGCAGACCAGGCCTCGCGCGATTGGCTCTGATCGGCGCGCGCCTCGAACCGGCGTTGCCATTGCTGGCTGTCCACAAGGCCCAGCAGGATCGAATTCACGCGGATCTTCGGCGCCAATTCGCTGGCCAGCGACTTGAGCAGGTTCTGCACCCCGCCGCGCGCGGCCGAGGTGCAGACCATATGCGGCTCTGGCTGATAGGCCAGCAGCGAATTGACGGCGACGATGGCGCCCGCGTTCGAGACCTGAAGCAGGGGCAGGCTGGCGTGAATCGGGTTGATCTGGCTGAAGAATTTCAGCTCCAGTTCCTCGCGCCAGGCGTCGTCGGTTGTGTCGGCGAAGGTCGAAACCCGGCCCTGCCCGGCATTGGTGATCAGCGCATCACAGCCGCCGAAGCGGTTGGCGACCTGCGCTACGAACTGTTCGACCGCGGCGCGGTCAAGCACCGAAAGCGCCTGCGCGAACACCCGCTCCGCCCCGAATTCGCGGGCAAGATCCGCATGGACATCCGCCAGCCGGTCCGCACCGCGCGCGCAAAAGGCGACATTCGCGCCCTCGTCCAGAAAAGCGCGCACACTGGCCAGCCCGATCCCGGACGATCCGCCAGTCACGATCACCGTCTTGCCGGTCAACCCCAGGTCCATGGCGCCCTACCCCCCCTTCGGAAAGCCGAAATCGGGGCGACCGGCCATCACCGTGCGCTGCGCGGGCGTCGGCGGCCCGGCGGTCATCCACTGGTCCATCGCCTCTGGGTCCGTGCGCGACCAGACCTTGGCCTGGTGCGTGGCGTCGTCGATCTGCTGCACATCGGCGGTGAATTCGATCACGAAACCAGACGGCGAGACGTAGTAGGCAAAAGGGTTGTTGCCCGGCCCGTGGCGCCCCGGACCCCAACTGGGCACCTGCCCGTTCTGCTTCATGCGCCCGATGGCGCGCATGAAACTGTCGATGCCCGGAACTTCGAAAGCAACATGGTTCACCGCCGGGTATTGCCCGCGCACCAGCGCCACCGCGTGATGCACCGGGTTGCAGCGCATGAACACCATCTGATCGGCGGAGTAGTCGCTGGTCTTGAAGCCGAGCACCTCAGTATACCAGGCCTCGCCCCCTTCAAGATCGGGGGTGTTGAACACCAGATGCGACATCTTGTGCGGATAGGCATGCACCTGTTTGGCGGCGCGCATCGCCAGATCGGTGGTAAAGCGCAGGCGCCGGTTGTCGGGGTCCAGAAGTTCGAACCCGTAGCCGCCGATCGGATCGTCGAACAGCGCCGGCTCGCCCAGCGTGGTCCCGCCCCGCGCCGTGACCTGTTCGAAAAGCGCATCCATGTCGGCGCGGGTGTCCATCCCGAAATGGGCGTATTCGATACCGTAGGTGTCACCGTCCTTCAGGCCATACAGAAACGGCTCGGACCCCGATCCGGCCAGATAGATGGTGTCGTCGCCGCGCGCGGCCTCGGTCAGGCCCCATTGCCGAGTGTAAAAGTCCCGCGTTGCGGTCATCGCCGGTGCGCGCATGACGATGCCGCGCAGATGTCCGACATGGATGGTCTCAGGCATGCGTTCCTCCTGTTGCTGTTGGGGCCGGATGGGCCGTGCCATGCGTCGCCGTCAGGGATATCAACGCCTCGGCAAAGGCGTGGGGCCGTTGCAGGTAGACGGCATGCCCCGCGCCGTCGATCTGCACCGCCGGCGGCGCGTGACCTTGCGCTGCCTCGACGGCATTGGCCGCGCGATGGGTCTGCTCTGGCGGGGTCACCGCGTCTTGCGCGCCAATGATGAAGCCGACAGGGCAACGCACGCCGCGCAATGCGGCGACCAGATCACCGCTGGCCAGCATATGCACCGCCTGCGCGTAGCCCGCCGGGTGAATCGCTGCCATCGCCGTTTCCACCTGCCGGACCAGCCCGGGATTGGCCTGTGGATCATGGACCAGACGCGGCGCGCGGGCCCTGGCGAAAGCCGCCGGCCCTTGCCTGTGCAGATCCGCGATCCTTTCGGCCAGTTTTCGCGGCAGGGGCGCACCCGTTGGCAGCCCATAGCCGCAGGCTGCGGCGGCCAGAACGATCCGTGGAACCTGCTCAGGGTAACACCGGGCGTAGGCAGCCGCGATCAGCGTGCCCAGCGAATGCCCGACAAGAACCGCGCGTTGCGCGTCAATGGATGTCAGGAACCGGTGCAGGACGGCGGCGTATCGGGCGGCCAGCGGCCAGACCTCCGGCAGGGCCGCGGACCCGCCATAACCCGGCGC